>DATLFR010000151.1 GCA_035540895.1 Actinomycetota bacterium
GTACTGGACCACGTATGAGTGATGCAGGCCCCGGCGGTCCATCCCCTCCGTCACCTCGGGCGGCACGGTGCCGAGGTCCTCACCGACCACCGATGCCCCCGCTCTGGCCGCCTCGAGCAGCAGTATCGCGTAGAGCTCCTCCGCGGGGTAGGTGACGTAGACGCCCTGCGACGGGTCCAGGCCCTCGGGCACCCAGAAGAGGCGGTGGAGCCACATCACGTGGTCGACCCGCAGCAGGGTCGCGTAGCGCAGGAGGTAGGCGACGGTCGCGCGCACGTATCGGTAGCGGTCGGAGCGGATCCGATGGGGGTGCAGGGGCGGGAACCCCCAGTCCTGCCCCTGGGTGAAGAAGGCGTCCGGGGGAGCCCCGCCGGACGCGCCGAGCGCGAACGACTCCCGGTAGCGCCACACGTCGTACCCGCCCCCTGAGACGCCGAGCGGCATGTCGAGGTAGAGCCCGGACCCCCGCTCCCGCGCGGCGGCGCCGACCGCTTCCAGCTGCTCGTGCGCCAGCCACTGCGCGTAGAGGTGGTAGCGGGCGCGGGGATCGTCGACCGCCACCAGCGCGTCGTCGGGCCAGGCGGGCCACCCCGCGGCATGCTCCTCGCAGGTGGCTCGGAACCGGGCGTACGTCTCGAGGTCGGGGTTCTCCTCCAGGTGACGCCGGAACCCCTGGGGCGGCGCGGCGAAGAAGGTCTGCGACATCGGCTCGAGCACTCGGCGTTTCGCGGCGGCGGCCGCCCTGTAGTCGACGAGGTCACCCGACCTCAGACGCTCGAGCGAGTCCGCGAACGCACGGTCGGCGAGGATCCTCCGCGCCTCGTCGCTCGTGTCGACCTCGGGTGCGGCGAGCGGGTCGACGTAGAGCTCGTTCGCGTACAGCCGGCTGACCGGGGAGTAGGGGCTGGGCTCGAACGGGTCCGTGTAGAACTGGGCCAGCATCGGCAGGGTGGCCACGATGCCCCCGCCCAGCGACGCGGTCCACTCGATGAGCTCGCGCAGGTCCGTCAGGTCGCCCGTCCCCCAGTCGCGTCCGGACCGCACCGCGTACAGCGGGACGAACAACCCCCAGGAGTGACCCTCGGGTCGCGGGAGCCGGGCGGGAGCCGAGATCACGAGCGATGGCTCACCCCTCGCGTGGTGGAGCTCGTGGTACCCGGGCGGCAGGGGAGCGGAGGGATCGGCCTCCTCTCCGTCCTCGGTCACCACGGTGGCGCGGGAGCCGCGCGGCAGCTTCCCGTCCCAAGCCACCACGACGCCCGGGTCGTCCTCCCACGGGATGGTTCCGTCCTGCACGCCCAGGGCCTCGAGCGCTGCGGCCAGTGACTCGTCCGAGGCCTCGACCTCCTGGTCGCGCACGTCGCGGTACGACGCCTGGATGCCACAGCGCTCGGCGAGCCCGCGCAGCTCCTCCCCGCTCATGCGGAGGGGGCCTCGAGGAGCTGAACCAGCCCCTGGGCCGGGATGCGCAGCCAGGTCGGGCGGTTGTTCGCCTCGTACCCCAGCTCGTACACGACCTTCTCGAGCAGGAAACAACGCAGGAGCACCTCGAGGTCGTCGGACGACGCGGGCAGGAAGCGGCCGTGCTCGGGAACGTCCAGCGAGGCGACCTCCAGGTAGCTGCGCAGGAATACCGCGCTCACCCACCGCTGCCAGAACGCCCCCCACGTGCTCGCCTCCGTCACCTCGTCGGGAGCCGAGAACCGCGCGTCCTCCCCGTACAGAGGCGTGTAGGCGGCGTAGTGGAAGGAGCGCAGCATGCCGGCCACATCCCGGATCGGGGAGCGCTTGATGCGGCGCTCGGTCAGGGGGCGGGCCGGCTCCCCCTCGAAGTCGATGATCACGAAATCCTTCCCGGTCCAGAGGACCTGTCCGAGGTGGTAGTCGCCGTGGACGCGGGTGCGCATCGCGTCGATCTTTCGGGTCCGGATCGCCGAGAGGCGCTCGAGGAGCTCGTCCTCGAGGTCCAGCACCTCGTCCACCTCGGGGAGCTTGCGGCGTAGACCACGCAGCTGCTGGAAGACGCGTCCCACCATCCCCCGCATCGACTGGTAGAGCGACCGCTGGTAGAGCGTCGTCATCGGCTCGGGGGCGAACGCGTCGTCGTCGCGGTAGGAGGCGAGCGACCGGTGAAGCTCTGCGGTGCGGCGGCCGAGGAGCCGGGCTGACTCCAGGTACGGTCCGATCAGCTCGTGTGCGGCGTCCGGTGGCTCGGCCCGGGCCAGATCGGTCAACGTAGCGGGAGCCGGTCCTTCCGAGTCGGCCACCGGGCGCGCCAAGGCGTCCTCGTAGAACCGGTCGAGGGCGTCGAGCGTGTACTCCCACGCGTCGCCCTCGTTGGAGACGTACCCCTGCAGGATCGCGAGCGTCGTCGGCTCCCTCCGGCCACGACGGGCCTCGATGGCGCCCGCGACCGGCGGAACGTTCGCGAAACCGGCCCGGTCGGTCAGGTGCCGTCCTATCTCCAGGTCTGGGTTGAGCCCCTCGTCCGGACGTCGGAACAGCTTCAGGACCAGCCGGTCCCCGTAGACGACCGACGTGTTGGACTGCTCGGCCCCCAGCAGCCTCGGCGTCAACGCCTCGGACCTGGCCCCCCGCAGCTCCCGGAAGGACGAGGTGGCGGTGGCGGTGACGCGCAGGTCTCCGTCGGGGAGCGAGCGGCGCTTCGAGAAGATGTCCAGGAGCGCCGCACAGAAGTCGTGGCTCATGAGCGCGTCGTAGAGGACGTACTCGTGACCGTCGCGGCCACGCACCCGGACGACCGCGGTGGCGGCCGCGTCGTCGTGGACGTCGCCCGCGGGACCTCCCGTCAGAGGGAGCAGGTAGGTCTCGGGGTCGCCCTCGGTGTACTCGACCGCCACGAAGACCAGGTACCCGACCGGACGGGCCTTCGCGTCCTTCGGAGCGGCGGACCGGGGGACCGGCACCACCTCGGCGATCGTGGTTCCGCGGATCCGCCGGCCCTTGGACCCGAACCACCGCCGGGTGCGGAGGTAGGCAGGCAGCGCCTCCTCGAGGGCGGACCGCCCCTTGCCCGTGAGCGCCCGATCCCAGCCGCCGGACACCTCGACCACCGGCAGCTTCCGCTCGACCGCGGGCTCGGCCCGGTCCCGGGCGCGCCCGAGCGAGAACCAGTAGAACGCGTGGGGGCCGAGCGTGAGCAGATAGGTCAGCTCCCCGATCCGCGGGAACTCGGTGCGGCCGAACAGCTCCACCGGCACGACCCCTTCGAACTCCCGCAGGTCGAGCTCCACGTACTGGGCGCTGCGCGACAGGTTCGCGACGACGAGGATGGCCTCGTCCTCGTAGCGCCGCAGGAAGCACAGGACCTTGCGGTTCTCCGGGTAGAGGAACTCGAGCGTCCCCCGTCCGAACGCCTTGAAGCGCTTGCGCAGGGCGATGATCCGCTTCATCCACCACAGCAGCGAGTTGGGGTTGGACTGCTGCGCCTCCACGTTCACGGCCTCCGAGTGGTACTCGGGGTCGATGATCACCGGGAGGTAGAGCCGCTGTGGGTTCGCGCGCGAGAAGCCGGCGTTGCGGTCCGCGGACCACTGCATCGGGGTGCGGACGCCGTTGCGGTCCCCCAGGAAGATGTTGTCGCCCATCCCGATCTCGTCGCCGTAGTAGACGACCGGTGTGCCGGGGAGGCTGAACAGGAGCCCGTTCATGAGCTCGATCATCCGCCGGTCGTTGCCGAGCAGCGGCGCCAGCCGCCGCCGGATGCCGAGGTTGATCCGGGCCTGGGGGTCCTGCGCGTAGACGCGGTACATGTAGTCGCGTTCCTCGTCCGTCACCATCTCGAGCGTCAGCTCGTCGTGGTTGCGCAGGAACATCGCCCACTGCGCCGCATCGGGGATCTCCGGGGTCTGGCGCATGATGTCGATGAGCGGGAACCGGTCCTCCATGCGGGCGGCCATGAACATCCTGGGCATCACCGGGAAATGGAAGGCCATGTGGCACTCGTCGCCTTCGCCGAAGTAGGCGACGGCGTCCTCGGGCCACTGATTCGCCTCGGCGAGCAGCATCCTGTCGGTGAACCGCTCGTCGACGTGGGCGCGGAGCTTCTTGAGGAACTCGTGGGTCTCCTTCAGGTTCTCGCAGTTCGTGCCCTCCCTCTCGTACAGGTAGGGCACGGCGTCGAGCCGGAGCCCGTCGACCCCCATCTCGAACCAGAAGTCGACCACCTCGAGCAGCGCATCGTGGACGGCCGGGTTCTCGAAGTTGAGATCGGGCTGGTGGGAGTAGAACCGGTGCCAGTAGTACTGACCCGCCACGCCGTCCCAGCTCCAGTTGGACGACTCGAAGTCCTTGAAGATGATCCGCGCCTCGGTGTAGCGGTCGGTCGTGTCGCTCCACACGTAGAAGTCGCGCTCGGGGGACCCCTTGGGAGCCCGGCGCGCGCGTTGGAACCACGGGTGCTGGTCGGAGGTGTGGTTGAGGACGAGTTCGGTGATGACCCGCAAACCCTGCCGGCGAGCCTCCCGCATGAACTGACGGAAGTCGCGCAGGGTGCCGTACGAGGGGTGGACGTCGCGGTAGTCGGCCGTGTCGTACCCGTCGTCGCGGAGGGGGGACGGGTAGAAGGGCAGGAGCCAGATCGCGCTCACGCCGAGGTCGGCCAGGTACCCCAGACGCGACGTGAGGCCACGGAAGTCGCCGATGCCGTCCGCGTCGGAGTCGGAGAACGCACGTACGTGCGTCTGGTAGATGAGGGCGTCCTTGTACCAGAGGGGGGAGCCGCTCATAGGTAGGACTCGAAATCCCGCTCCGTCCGGTGGCCGGTGGCGATCCTGAACACGTGCGCAGGCACGGACCCCGGGTCGAGCTGGACGAAGTTGTGGTCGCCCTGCCACTGGTACCGGGCGTCGGTCAGCAGGTCGTGCACCTGGTACGTCGGATGGGCGTCGATCCCGAGGTCCTCGGTCGGTAGGTGGACCCATCCCGACTGGACGTTGAACGGGTCGAGGTTGACCACCACGCACACCAGGTTCTCGCCCTCTCGCTTCGTGTATGCGATCAGCTGCTCGTTGTCGATGTGGTGGAAGCGCAGGGAGCGGTCCGAGCGCAGTGCGGGGTTCGACCGGCGGATCCCGTTCACACGGGAGATGAACTCGGCCAGGCTGTCCGGGTCCTTGAGGTCCCAGCTGCGTATCTCGTACTTCTCGGAGTGCAGGTACTCCTCCGAGCCCTCCCGGACGGGCTCGTGCTCCATCAGCTCGAAGGCGGGTCCGTAGATCCCGTAGCTGGCGCCCAACGTGGCGGCGAGGACGAGCCGGGCCATGAACGCTCCCCGGCCGCCGGTCTGGAGCGTCTCGTGGAGGATGTCCGGCGTGTTCGGCCACAGGTTCGGCCGGAAGAAGTCCACCACCGGGGGCGACGTGAGCTCGGTGAAGTACTCCGTCAGCTCGGACTTCGTGTTCCGCCACGTGAAGTAGGTGTACGACTGCGTGAACCCGAGCTTGGCCAGCCGGTACATCACCTTCGGCCGCGTGAACGCCTCAGACAGGAAGATGACGTCGGGGTGCTCCCTGTGAACCTCGCCGATCATCCACTCCCAGAAGGCGAAGGCCTTCGTGTGTGGGTTGTCCACGCGGAAGACCTTGATGCCGCGTCCGATCCAGAACCAGACCACATCGGCCAGGGCCCGCCACAGGTTCTCCCAGTCCTGCGACTCGAAGTCGATGGGGTAGATGTCCTGGTACTTCTTCGGGGGGTTCTCCGCGTACTGGATGGTGCCGTCGGGGCGCTGCTTGAACCACTCCGGGTGCTCCGCTACCCATGGGTGGTCGGGCGAGCACTGGTAGGCCAGGTCGAGGGCGACCTCCATGTCCAGCTCGCGGGCCCGGGCGACGAGGCGGTCGAGGTCGGCCATGTCGCCGAGGTCGGGGTGCAGGGCCGTGTGTCCGCCTTCGGGAGCCCCGATGGCCCACGGGCTCCCGACGTCGTCGGGGGTGGGGTCGAGCGTGTTGTTGCGGCCCTTGCGGTAGGACGTCCCTATCGGGTGTATGGGGGGCAGGTAGACGATGTCGAACCCCATGCCGGCCACGTAGTCGAGCCGGTCGGCGACGTCGGACAGGGTGCCGTGGCGGCCCTCGCTCCCCCAGGACCGGGGGAACAGCTCGTACCAGGCGCTGAACCGGGCGCGCTCCCGGTCGACCGCGACCTCCAGTTCGCGTGGCCACGTGGTGGACAGGGACCGGTCCGGGTACCGGGAGGCGATCGCGGCGACGTCGCTGTCCATCGCGAGCTGCGGGTCGCGGGCAACCCTGTCCGCCCATCGCAGCAGGAGCGCTGCGTCGTCCCCCGAGGCTCGTCCAGCCGCCTCCCTCAGCAGCAGACCGCCCTCGAGCAGCTCGACCGATACGTCCTGGCCCGCCTCCACCTTCTTGGCGAGGCCGTACCTCCAGGTGGCGAAGTGGTCGACCCAGGCCTCGACCGTGTAGGCGTACCGGCCCATCCGTTCGAGGGGGAAGGAGCCCCTCCACACGTCGTTGTGGTCGGGCCGCATCGGCGTCTCCCGCCAGGTGTGGGTGTCGGGAGCCTTCCACCGCAGCAGAACGGCGATCCTGTCGTGTCCGTCGCAGAACGCGTCGGCCTCCACGACGAGCTGCTCGCCCACCGTCCGTTTCACTGGAAAGCGCCCGGCGTCCACCTCGGGGCGCACGGCGTCGATGACGGCGCGGCGCCGGCCGTCCTCGCTCGGGTGGTCTGCGGTCATCCCCTCACCTGTCCCCATCGCGCGACGACTCGACACCCAACTGTAGGTCACTCCTTCGGAGGCGCCGGACGGCCCGCCGCCGGGTACTCCTTCTCTATCTCCGCGTTCAGCTCGGCTCCCAGCAGCAGGGCCAGGGCGCTCACGTAGACGAAGAGCAGGATCACGATCGGGGCAGCGAGCGGCCCGTAGGTGGTGCCGCCTTCGATGCTCACAGCAGCGTACACACGCAGGAGCCCCCCACCGATCAGCCACAGGAGGGTGGCGACGACCGCGCCGGGCACGTCACGCATGAGGGGGGTGCGTCTCCCCGGTGCCAGGTGGAAGATGAGGACGATGAAGGCGATCCCGGCCAGCAGGACACCCGGCCAGTAGCCGATGCGCCACGCGGTGGCGAACGCGTCGCCCAGCCCCAGGGGGTCGCCGAGCGCCTGTCCGAGGCGGGGGCCGGCCACCACGAGGGGGATCAGCACGACGGCGCCCACCACGCCGATCAGGGTGAGGCCGAGGGAGATCAGCCGTCGCTTGACGGCCGACCGCTTGTCCGGCACGTCGTAGGCGATCGCGACCGCCTGCATGAACGCGTTGGTCGCCCGCGACGCCGACCACAGCGCGATCAGCAGGCCGACCCCGATCACGTCCGCGCGCCCCCCGACGAGGAAGTCGTTGACGACGTCTTCCACCCCGGCCTGGGCCTGGGGGGTGAGGAAGGTGGACACCACCCCCATGATCTGGCTCTGGATCCGCTCAGCCGCCTGGGGGCCGAGAGCCTCGGCGATGTAGCCGACCGACCCCAGGACGGCGAGGAGGGTGGGGGGGGTGGAGAGGAGCGCGAAGAAGGCGACCTCGGCTCCCAGCCCGGTCACCCTGTCCTCGACCGCGCTCGAGAGCGTCCGCCGCGTCAGGGCCCACAGCTCCGCCGGGTTGCTGGGGCGGCGCCTGGCTCCCATCGAACGAGTCTATGCGGCCGTAGCCTGGGTCCATGGAGGGCGTCCGCGTGAACGGCGGTCTGACGATCCCGATGTCCGAGCTCGAGGTGCGGTTCTCGCGCGCCGGCGGTCCGGGCGGTCAGAACGTCAACCGCCGGGAGACGCGGGTCGAGGTCGTCCTCGACGTCGCCGGCGCTCCGTCCATCGGGCCGCGTCGGAGGGCTCGCCTGCTGGAGGCTCTCGGCTCCCGCCTGGACGCCGACGGGCGCCTGCGCGTGGTCGCCTCCGAGCACCGAACCCAGGCCGCGAACAAGGAGGCTGCCCTGCAGCGCCTGGCCGACGTGCTGCGGGAGGCCCTGAAGCCTCCACCTCCCCCGCGGAGGCGGACGAAGCCCAGCCGGGGCGCCACCGAGCGCAGGATCGCCTCGAAGAGGGCGCGGGGCGAGCGCAAGCGGGAGCGGTCCTGGAGGCCGGAGGAGTAGGGAGGGGCGTCTAGCCCTCGAGGGCGAGCAGCTGGAAGTGGGGCGCGGGGGAGCCGAGCAGGAACCCTTGCGCGCCCCAGAACCCCATCGACTGGACCATCTGCAGGTCCTCGGGCGACTCCACCCCCTCGGCGATGGCGCGGGCCCCCGTCTGTCCGACGAGCAGCCGGATGCCCTGGAGCAGGCGCCGCCTCGACGCATCGCCGGTCGCGCCGTGCACGAACGCCATATCGACCTTCACGTAGGTGAACGGGAGCCTGGCCAGGAGCTCGAGGTCGGCCCCGCCCGAGCCCAGGTCGTCCAGAGCGACCTCGAAGCCGGCCTCGCGGCACAGCCGCAGGTTACGGGCGAGCATCTCCGAGGTCGGGGACCGCTCCTGCTCGGTGACCTCGATCACCACGCGACGGGTGGTCAGCCCGGCCTCGAGGACGGGTCCGACGAGCTCGTCGACCCGGAAGGACGGATCCTCTAGCACGGCCGGTGAGACGTTGAGGAAGAGCAGGCAGGACGGCGGGATATCCGCAACGGCCGCGAGCGACACGGACCGGCAGACCCGGTCGAGGTCGGGGACGAGACCCATCGTCCCGGCCGCGCGGAACAGGGTCATGGTGGGCGCGCTCCCCACGTCCGGGTGGAGCCGGCAGAAGCTCTCGTACCCGATGACGCCTCCCGTGCCGAGCTCGACGATCGGTTGGTAGAGGGGGACCAGCTGACGCTCCCGCATGATCGCGGGGAGGTCGAGCCCGAGGACGCTCCCCTCGTAGGCGTCCTCCCTAACCGAGGTCACTGCGACCGCGTCGCCGCCGGCCATCTTCACCGCGTACATCGCCGCGTCCGCCCGGCCGAACAGCTCGTCGGCGGCCGCGCCGTGATCGGGGAGGGAGGCGATCCCGCAGGAGATCGAGAGGCGGAGGTCCTTGCCTCCCCCGAGGGCCTCCCGCGCGACCGAGCGCCTCACCCGCTCGGCGAGACGCGCCGCGGCGGCGGGCGGCGTCTCGGGCAGGATCAGCGCGAACTCGTCCCCCCCGAGCCGGAACGCGGCATCCCCTCTGCGCAGGTTCCGGCGGAAGTGCTCGGCCAGCCGGACGAGCACCCGGTCGCCGGTCTGGTGGCCCCAGGCGTCGTTGACCTGCTTGAAGTCGTCGAGGTCTAGCAGCACCAGGCTGACCGCTCGGCCGTGGCGCGAGGCGCGCTCCGTCTCGGAGCTCCACCGCTCGTGGAACGCGCGGCGGTTCCCGAGCTCCGTCAGCGGGTCGAGCAGGGAGGCCTCCAGGGTGCGCTGATACAGGAGCGCGTTCTGGATGGCTACCCCAGCCTGCGCAGCTATCGAGCGCGCCAGCGCCACCTCGTCCGGTCCGTACCGGCCGGCGTGCGACGAGTCGGCGTAGAACAGGGTGCCCAGCAACCCGTCGCGGGTGATGATCGGGCTGATCATGAAGCTGCGCAGCCTGAAGTGCTCGGCGATCTGACGGGAGGCGGGGTCAGCGGCCGCCACATCCGCGACGACGAGATCCTCGCCCCTTTCCAATCGTTCGAACTGCGGGACGTGGGTCAGCTCGACGCCGCGCAGGCCCTGGAGTCCCGTTGCCATCTCGTCGGAGACGCCCGACGTGTAGACCTCGAGGATCCGGCGCTCCTCAGCCTCGAGACGGTAGAGGATCACGTGCTGCGAGCCCATGACCTCCCGGGCCTCGTCCACCAGGGTCTGGAAGACACCCTCCTCCGACATCTGCGCGCCGAGGGCCGTTCCGATCCGGGCCAACGCCTGGGCCCTGACCCGGGTCCGCTCCTCGCGGTCGGTGATCCAGGCCAGCCCTTCGCCCACCAGCACGCACACCGGGATCGTCAGCGCGGCCGACCAGGCTCCCCCGGGCGCGGTGGGTCGGAGGAGCAGGGGGACGACGTAGGCGGCCGCGCCGAGCGGGGCGAAGCGCAGGGCGGTCCATTGAGGGTGCCCCATGCCGATCCAGGCGAAGACGACGACGTAGAAGACGCCGAACGTGTACGGGTAGTCGATCGTCCCCCAGTAGTTGCCGGCGGCGATGAGGACGAGCGCCACCGGGACCAGGGTGAGCGAGGCCGTCCTCGGCCACCTGTCCCACGGCGCGGCGACCGCGAGCCCCCCCGCGGCCGTCGCGGCGAGGCACACGCCCACGACGGCCAAGCGGTCCATCATGGGGGGTCCGGGCAGGAACAGGTACCCGGCCGTGAAGAACCCGCTGCCGATCAGGAGGAAGCCCGCGAGGCGTCCGACCAGCGACGAGGAGATGGACGTCGACATGACTAGATATCGGCCGCGGCCGGGCCCCCATGAACACGGGGCGTCGGGACCGGCCTGGCGGGTATAGAGGGCGCCATGGAGTCAAGTTTCACCTTCCTGCGCGTCCGGGGCATAGAGATCGGCGCGAACTGGTCCTGGCTCATCGTCTTCGGTCTAGTGGGCTGGACCCTCGGATCGTTCCTGTTCCCCCAGCAGTACCCGGGGCTCGGGCGCTCTACCTACCTCGTGCTGGGCTTCGTCACGGCGATGCTCTTCTTCGCCTCCATCCTTCTCCACGAGCTCGGACACGCCTTCCAGGCCCTGAAGGAGGGGATGCGGATAGACGGCATCACCCTGTGGCTGTTCGGAGGGGTGGCCCGGTTCCAGGGGATGTTCCCATCGGCTGGCGCCGAGTTCCGCATCGCGATCGCCGGCCCGGTGGTCTCGATCGCGATCGCAGCGGCCTTCGCCGGCGTCGCCTGGGCGGGAAACGCGCTCGGTGACCTCGGCCCGGTCCAGCCCGCGGTCGAGTACCTCGCGTACATCAACGCGATCGTCGTGCTGTTCAATCTGGTCCCCGCGCTCCCCCTCGACGGCGGTCGGGTGCTGCGCGCGTACCTCTGGCACCGCCAGCGCAGCTTCACGGCGGCCACGCTCTCGGCCTCGAAGGCCGGCCGGGCCTTCGGGTTCACGCTCATAGCGGTCGGGGTCCTGGGGCTGTTCGGAGGCCGGGGGATCGGGGGCCTGTGGTTCGCGCTGCTCGGTTGGTTCCTGCTGCAGGCGGCCGGCTCCGAAGCCAACGTGGCTCTCCTGCGCCAGGCGCTGCGCGGCGTGAGGGCGGCCGACCTGATGTCCAGCGACCCGGCCACGGTGGGCCCCTCCGTCTCCATCAGCCGGTTCCTCGACGAGGTGGCGGGTCCGGCGGGTCACTCGACGTACCCCGTGCTCGAGGACGGCCGGCTCGTCGGGCTGATGTCCCTGCGCCGGGTCGGCGACGTGCCGCAGCACGAGAGGGCGATGCGGACGGTAGGGGAGGTCATGCTGCCGCTCGAGTCGGTGCCGGTCCTGGCTCCCGAGGCGGACGTCTTCGAGGCGGTCCAGGCGCTGGGGGAGCCGCCCGGACGGGCGGTCGTCTCCCGCGGCGGCGAGGTCGTCGGGATCCTGTCCGGGACCGATATCCGCCGGGCGCTCGAGCTCCAGCAGCTGCGCGGACAGCCTGAGCCCGACCCGGGCGCGCGGTCCGCGGGTCCGTTCGTGTGGGTGGTCGTCTCGCTGGCCATCGCCGCCGCGGCCGGCTTCCTGTACCACCCGCCGGTCGCCGTCATCACTCCGGGGGACACCCTCGACGTGACCCGCGACATCACGATCTCGGGAGCCGAGACGTCGGAGGTGAACGGACGGTACCTGCTCACGTCGGTCCGGCTCGAGCAGCCCAACCTCCTCGGCGTCGCGCTGGCCTATGCGCGCGGCTGGGAGGTGATGTCCATCAATCGGGTGATCCCGCCAGACACCGACCCGGACCGGTTCCTCGACCAGCAGCGGGACACGTACCGGCAGAGCCAGATGGTCGCGGCCGCCGCCGCGGCGCAGGCGGTGGGGATGGAGGTCTCGATCACCGGCAGCGGCGCCCGGGTCGAGGCGATCCCTCAGGGGGTCCCGGCGGCGGAGGCGCTCGAGGTCGGGGACGTGATCGTCGGGGTGAACGGGCAGGAGGTCCGCATCGCCGACGACCTGGGAGCGGCGATCCGGCCGCACCCTCCGGGGACCGAGTTCGCCCTGTCCGTGCGCCGGGGTGGGGGGACGACCGAGGTGAGGACCCGGAGCGCGCCGCTGCCGGAGAACGTGGTCGGGATCGGCGTGTACGTCTCGACCGTGGACATGGACGTCGATCTCCCGTTCGAGATCGAGTTCCGGCGGCGCGTGATCGGGGGCCCGTCGGCCGGGCTCGCGTTCGCGCTGGCGATCGCGGACATGCTCGATCCGGCCGATGTCGCCAACGGCCGAACGATCGCGGCGACGGGCCAGATATCGCTCGACGGTACGGTCCGGGAGGTGGGAGGCGTCTCCGAGAAGGCGACGGCCGTGGAGCGCCGCGGCTCCGACGTGTTCCTCGTACCGGGGAGCGAGGTGGCGGCCGCGCGCGCGGGCGGCGAGGTTCGCGTGTTCGGCGTCGGTTCGTTGGCGGACGCTCTCCGCCTGCTCCGGGCCGCTTGACGTCGGGTCAGCTCGGACCCGGGCTCCCGCCCGCCGCCGTCCGCAGGTGCTCCATCCAACCCGTGGGCGCCGAGCCGAACGGCTCGTCTCCCGCGCTGACCCGGGAGACGATGTCGTCGGCGGCGGCCCGGGCGTGGGCCACGACGTCGGGTGGGTACCCATACCGGACGCGGTGCTCCTCGAACTCGTCCACGTCGAGGACCTCCACCCGCCGGTCTTCGCGCCACCGGACGACGTCGAGGTCGAGGTCGACTATCTCGACCCGGTCCCCGTCCCAGGTGGCGGGCGCGGCGATATCGACGTAGACCTCGAACCGACCCGTCTCCGGGTACCTGGCGACCCACCAGGCGCCGCGCGGGACGAGCATCACCGAGTGGCGGGTGCCGTGGTAGACGGTCCCATCCGGACCCGTCACCCGGTTGCCGGGCAGGACACCCAGCCACCGCCCCTGTGCATCCTCCCCCAGGAGCCTCGCCGTCCAGCGGTAGTGCTGGGAGCCCCCCCACTTCCTGTAGTCGACGTCGATCGAGGACATGGGGGGCCGAGTGTAGTGGCTCGGGGGGCCGGGTATCCGGAGGTGCATGCGCCGACGGAAGCCCGTCCCACCCACACGCAGGGCCACCCTGCGCCTCCTGCGCCGAGCCCCCGTGGGGGCCCGCGTGCCCTGGTACGCGTTCTGGCGGGAGCGGGTCACGCCCGACGCCATCGTGCGTGCCGACCTCGCGCTCTTCCAGCGCGTCGCGCGATGGGACACCCCCTTGGGGGACCGGGTCCTGCCGCGGCTGACCCGGGCGGCGAACCACTCACGGCTGTGGATGGTCATCGCGGTGGCGCTCGACCTGGCCGGAGGGAGGTTCGAGCGCCGGGCGGCCCTGCGGGGGATGGTCTCGGTGGGTCTCGCATCGGCGATAGCGAACGTCCCCGCTAAGCTGATCGCCCGCCGGGTGCGGCCCGACCAGACGGGGGTCCCGATGGTGAGGAGGCTGGCCCGGCTCCCGTCCTCGTCGTCGTTCCCGTCCGGACACTCCGCGTCCGCGTTCGCTTTCGCCACGGGAGCGTCGATCGAGAAGCCGGCGCTGGCTCCCGTGCTCCTCCCCCTCGCCGGCGCGGTCGCGTTCTCCCGCGTCTACACCGGGGTCCACTATCCCTCCGACGTCGCCGTGGGGTCGGCGCTGGGAGTCGGGGTGGCGTTCGCGACGCGCCGCTGGTGGCCGGTGGCGCCGGAGGAGCCGGCCGGGGCCCCCGCGCGCCTGACCCACCTGGCGGACCGACCCGGGTCGGACGGCGAGGGTCTGGTCGTCGTAGCCAACCCGGGGGCCGGCCCCACCTTCGGACCCGACACCGCCGAGGCGCTGCGGGCGGAGCTCCCGGCGGTCCAGGTCGTCGAGCGGGAGCCCGACGACGACCTCACGCACACCCTGGAGAAGGCGGCCGCCGGCGCGACCGTGCTCGGGGTCTGCGGCGGCGACGGGTCGGTCAACGCGGCCGCCGCCGTGGCGCGTCGACTGGGCGAGCCGCTGGTGGTGGTCCCCGGCGGCACCCTGAATCACTTCGCCCGCGACCTCGGCCTTCACGACGTCTCCGATGTGGTCGAGGCCGTGCGCGCCGGACATACGGTCGCGGTCGATGTGGGCGAGATCGACGGCCGGGTGTTCATGAACACGGCGTCGCTCGGGTCCTACGTCGACCTCGTGGACGCCCGCGAGGCGCTCGAGAGCAGGATCGGCAAGTGGCCGGCCGTCCTGGTGGCCCTCCTCCGCGTACTCCGGCGTGGCCGGCCGGTGGAGGTGGAGATCGACGGCCGCAGGATGAAGGTGTGGATGGTCTTCGTCGGCAACTGCGCGTACCACCCGCGCGGGCTCACGCCCAGCTGGAGGGAGCGGCTCGACGACGGGTTGCTCGACGTCCGCATCGTCGACGGGACCGAGCCGTACGGCCGTCTCCGGCTCATGTGGGCCCTGCTGACGGGCACCCTCGGGACGTCGCGGGTCTACCGCTGCTTCACGACCACGGGGCCCGTCCGGGTCCGGTCGTTGGACGGGCCCCTGCGTCTCGCGCGCGACGGAGAGACCTTCGACGCGTCCGCGACGGAGTTCACGATCGGCAAGTCCGACGAGCCGCTGACCGTCTTCGCTCCCCGCCGCGACTAATCGTCGGGTCGGTCCAGGTCGCGGATCGCGGGACCCTGCACCACGTGGCCTGACAGGTCGAACCTGGAGCCGTGGCAGGGACAGTCCCACGACTCCTCGGCCGGGTTGAAGGTCAGCTGACACCCCATGTGCGTGCACCAGGGGGAGACGAGATGGACCTCCCCGTCGGCGGACCGCGCGGCCGCGAGCACCTGGCCTTCGTGGCGCACGACCTTGCCCTCGCCGGGCGCGACGTCATCGAGGCTCGGCAGGGGACCGAGAGCCTTCACGCGTTCGGAGACCAGCTCCGTCACCGCCTCCACGTTGTGGGTGACGACCTCCGGCAGGGAGGCCTTCAGGTTCAGACGGACGGGGTCGAACGTCTCCGCCCACGGGTTCTCCCGGCCCAGGATGCGGTCGGTGAGCAGGATCGCGGCCGCCGTACCGTTGGTCATGCCCCACTTCTGGAAGCCGGTCGCGACCCACGTCCGTTCGCTGCGGGCCGTGGCCCGGCCGACGTACGGGAGCCGGTCCACGGGTTCGTAGTCCTGGGTCGACCACCGGTGGAGGACCTCGGTCGCGCCCACGGCTTCCCGCGCCCAGGCCTCGAGCGCCGCGTAGCGCTCCCGGGTCTCGGTCTCGTGGCCCACCTTGTGGCCCTCGCCGCCCACCACCAGGAGCCGCTCGCCGTCGACCGTCAGCGGACGCAGGGAGCGAGACGGCGACGCAGCGGACAGGTACATGCCGTCCGGGATGCTCGCCGCCCGGACCGTCATGGCGTAGGACCGCTCGGGCATCACCCGCGCGAACAGGAGGGTGCGGTCGAGGAACGGTATGTGCGTCGCCACGACCACGTGTCCAGCCCGGACCGTCCCCCGCGTGGTCGTGAGCTCGCAGGGCTCCCCCTCGTCCACGTCCAGGACCCTGGTCCCCTCGGCGATGAGTCCCCCCCGCGACGCCACCAGATCGGCCAGGGCCAGGCAGTACCGCCGCGGATGGAAGTGGGACTGGTCGTCGACGCGCACGGCGCCGGCGGAGGGGTAGGGGAGCCCGGTGTCCTCGGTGAAGTAGGCGTCGACCCCCGCCTCCCGCGCCGCTTCGACCTCGTCGTGGACGTCCTGCAGATCGTCCGAGGTCGGCGCGTACGTCATCGCCGGAGCCGTCTCGAGGGAGCAGTCGATCCCCTCCCGCTCGACGATCTCGCGCACGGCGCTCAGACCCGCCGCCTGGGCCTCGGCGTACGTGCGCGCGGCCTCGGCTCCCGCCTCGCGGGTGATCGCGCTGTAGGCGAGGCCGTGCAAGACGGTGACCTTCGCGGTCGTGTACCCGGTGGCGCCGGACACCAGCCGGTCGGCCTCGAGGACCGCCACGCTCAGACCCTCGCGCTGCAGGAGGTAGGCGGCGGTGAGCCCGGTGATCCCGCCGCCGCAGACGGCGACGTCGACCTCGACCCCATCGCCCACCGGGGCGTAGGCGGAGCCCGGGGCGGTATCGACCCAGACGGAGCGGTTCGGACCGTCGAGGGAGCCCATCAGAACCGCAGCAGCGCCGCCATGCCGCCGTGCTCCGCGAGCTCGTTGGGGGTGTGCCGCAGCAGGACGATATCGGCCGACTGCCCGAGCGCGAGCTCGACGGCCTTCTCGGTCATGTCCTCGTGCGGCTCGGTCGAGGTCCCGTCGATGGGACAGGTCGACCCGCCCGCGCCGACCCAGTCGCACGACGTACAGGCCACTCCGGGGACCTGGGTCCCGGGCTGCAGGATCAGGGAGCCGACCCGCCTCTCGAACAGAGCCGTGAGCACCCCGTCCGGACCCGCCGCCGCCCCCTCGTTGCGGCCGAGCCCCTCGTTGAGCCGCTCGAGCACCTCGTCCTCACGGCGACGCTCGTCCTGCTCGATGGCGGGACGGGCGGCCTCCAGGACCTCAGCCCAGGAGGTGTTCTCGATATCGACGTCGAAGCGGCCCACGTAGCGCTGAGCGAGGTAGTCGTGGAGGTTGCCCTCCACCTCGGGGAGCATCTCCTCCGCGCAGCCGATGAGCAGCCGGTCGAACGGCGACCGCTTGTACATCTCGAAGAGGACGTCGCAGGCGTGCTTCACGTGGTCGTCCACGATCTTCTCTATGTGCCGCTCGTACCGCTGCTGAGAGCGTCCTCCCGTGTCGTGCTGGCCGGGCACGTCGTCGGCCACCTCCGCGCGCTGCCGTAGCTCGTCGCGGGTGCCGCGCAGGATCCGGGCGGTCCTCCGGTTGACCAGGAAGACGCACCAGTCGTCGACCGGGAGCAGCCCGGTGAGCGGCTCGACGTAAGGGGACCGGTCGACGACGGCCGTCGACTCCACGCTGGCCGGGAGGGGGATCGCCTCGAAGAGGTCGGCGCTCGCCGAGGAGAAGACGGCCACGGCACGCACGCCTTTCGCGGAGAACTCGTTGTTGAAGAACGACCTGACCCTCTGGATGTCCTCCTCTAGGCCCTGGGCCGACTCCTTGTCGAGATCCCCGGCCTTCTTCCCGGCCTCGCTCAGCAGCGATTCGATCTCGGTCTGGCGTGCGCCCTCGTTCGGGAGCCGGCTCGGGTCCAGGTCTACGTAGACGCTCAGTACGTTGCCGCTCTCAACCTTCAGCTCCGCCAGGCGGCGGAGCGTCTCTATCCCTCGTGGCATCTCCGAGAGCCTCCTGTGGTCGTCGTGCCCAAGCCATTCCCCGGACGCGTGGGGTCAACCGTCGTCAGGGGACCCGGATCCGCCAGTAGGCGGTCCCGGGCACGGACCGGCTCATCCCGCTGGCGACACCGGTCAGGGTGAAGGTCTGGCCCTCCACGAACACCCCGTCGTGGCGCCAGCTGCAGGCGAGGGCGCTGAACGTCTGCTCGCACCTGATGGTGACGGAGCCGGTCGGGGTGGCGCCGCGGACGGTCACCCACCCGAAGTACCAGTACTCCACCCCCACCACGATGTCGAAGTTGCCCGTGAGCACCATGCTCCCCGCGCACTGGGCCTGCGTGGGGGCCCGTCCCTCGCAGTAGATGCGATCCTTCGTGGGAGTGGAGTCGGAGGCCGCCGCCTGCACCGGCAGCGTCACCCCGTCGACCACGAGCTCCGAGGCCGTCGCCACGGGCGCAGCGGCGGCCAGCGCGAGCGACAGGCAGAGCGCGATCATCCACCTCAAGGCGCCATCCTCCTGGGCGCCGGCGTACCCGATACGCCGGGGTCTCAAACGCGCCCGCGCGGGAGTACCCTCTTGACGCGCAGACGCACGACCCGGAGGTCCGCTGATGGTGGTCCAAGTGTGGATGTGGGTGGCTTTCACCGCCTTCGTCCTCGCCATGCTCTTCATAGACCTGTTCGTCTTCCATCGCGAGGCCAAGACGGTGCCGATGCGTGAGGCGGCGACCTGGAGCGTCGTGTGGATCGCGCTGGGCCTCAGCTTCGGGGCCTTCCTGTGGTGGTGGCAGGGCCCCCAGGTGGCGGGTGAGTACCTGGCCGGCTACCTGATCGAGAAGGCTCTGTCAGTCGACAACATCTTCGTCTTCGCGCTGCTGTTCGCCTACTTCGGGCTGCCCGACGAGTACCAGCACCGCGTCCTGTTCTGGGGGGTCCTGGGCGCCCTCGTCTTCCGCGCCGGTTTCATCGCCGCGGGAGCAGCGCTCCTCGAGGCCTTCCACTTCACCATCTACGTCTTCGGGGCGTTCCTGGTCTTCACCGGGATCAAGATGGCGCGGCACAAGGAGGTGGAGATCCACCCGGAGAACAACCCGGCTCTCCGCCTGTTCCGGAAGATCCTGCCGATCACGAACCAGTACCACGGACAGCGGTTCTTCATCCGTGAGGACGGCCGGCGGTGGGCGACGCCGCTATTCGCCGTCCTCGTGGTCGTCGAGACGACCGATGTGGTCTTCGCCGTGGACTCGATCCCGGCCATCTTCGCCGTCACGAGGGAGCCGTTCATCGTCTTCACATCGAACGCGTTCGCCATCCTCGGCCTGCGTGCCCTGTTCTTCGTCCTGGCCGGGATGATCCGCAAGTTCCAGTACCTCAAGCTGGGCCTCTCTGCCGTCCTGGTCTTCGTGGGAGCCAAGATGCTGGCGAGCGACCTCTACCACGTCCCGATCTGGCTCTCGCTCGGAGTGATCGGAGCCGTCCTGGCCGTCTCGGTCATCGCCTCGCTGCTGCGTCCGATGGAGGCCGAGGTCGAGGTCCCGCCGACGGGGCCTGCGTTCCGCCCCGAGGACGACGTCCCGTCCGGCTAGGCTGTCGAGATGCAGACGCCGTGCGTCGAGGTTCGAGGAGCGCGCATACCGGCCCTCGGCTTCGGGACGTGGCAGCTCGAGGGGGACGTGTGCACCGAAGCCGTCCGCCATGCCCTCGAGCTCGGGTACCGGCACATCGACACGGCCCGCATGTACGCCAACGAGCGGGCCGTCGGGAAGGGGCTGAGGGACTCGGGCGTCGACCGCGACGAGGTCTTCGTCGTCACGAAGCTCTGGACCGACGAGATGCGGGCGGACCAGGTCGCCAAGTGCGTCCCGGACAGCCTCCGCCGGCTGGGCCTCGACCACCTGGACATGCTCCTGATCCACTGGCCGAGCTCTGACGTCCCCCTCGCCGAGACGCTCGACGCGATGCGGGCCCAGCAGGAGAAGGGCCGCGTGCGTTTCCTCGGTGTGAGCAACTTCCCTCCCGGGCTACTGAAGGAGGCGCTCGACCTGGCCGATATCGTCTGCAACCAGGTCGAGTACCACCCCTACCTGGCCCAGGACGAGCTCCTGGCGATGGCCCGGGAGCACGAGCTGACCCTGACCGCCTACTCCCCGCTCGCCCGGGGACGGGTGCACCGGGACATGACGCTGCGCCGCATCGCGGACCGCCACGGGGTCACGCCCGCCGAGGTGGTGCTGAGGTGGCTCATCCAGCAGCCCTATGTGTCGGTGATCCCCCGGTCGGCCGACCCTGCGCACCGTCAGGCGAACCTGGCCGCGCTCCGCATCAGGCTGGACGCCGACGAGATGCGCCGGATCTCGGCCCTGGGCCGCGACCAACGCCTCATCGACCCGGAGTTCGCCCCGGATTGGACCTCCTAGCCCGGCCCGGGCCCGGATAGGCTCTAGGCCCGCGACCCAGAGGAGGAGCCATGCCCGCCTTCCTCTCCTTCCTCCAGTCCCAGCCGTGCGGACCTCCCGAGGAGGCTGCGGCCCTATGCGACTGGGTCTACGACGCCACCGGCAACGAGCTGCTCGCCCGCGCGAGCGATGTCCTCGTCCTCCGGCCCGTGCGCATCGTGATGATCCTCCTCGTGGCGTTCGTCCTGAACCGGCTGGCCAAGCGGGCCATCGCCAGGTTCGTCCGTAGCCTGCAGACGGACCGCATGCGCAGGGGGCTGGAGACGATCCGTGAGAAGCCGGCCGCCGGGGCGCTCTTCACCACCGACGAGCCCAGCCAGCGTGCCTCGTTGCGCGCGAGCACGACGGGAGCCGTCCTGTCCAGCGTGACGGGCTTCGTCATCTGGACCATCGCCTTCATCTACGTCCTGGCCGAGCTGCGGATCAACCTGGCTCCCCTGATCGCGGGTGCGGGCATCGCCGGTATCGCGATCGGCTTCGGGGCCCAGAACCTCGTGCGTGACTTCCTGTCCGGCCTGTTCATGCTCATCGAGGACCAGTACGGCGTCGGCGACGTGATCGACGTCGGGGGTGTATCGGGGGTGGTGGAGGGCGTGAGTCTGCGGACGACTAGGCTGCGCGACGTCCACGGCAACGTGTGGCACGTGCCCAACGGTACGATCGAGCGTGTGGGGAACCGGTCCCAGCTGTGGGCCCGATCGCTCCTGGACGTGTCGGTCGCCTACGACACCGACCTCGACCACGCCATGGAGGTCATCGGCAGGGTCGCTCGGGAGATGGCCGACGATCCAGCGTGGCGGGAGGCGATCCTGGAGGAGCCCGAGGTGTGGGGGGTCGAGAACCTCGGGGAGAGCGGCATCGACATCCGCCTGGTGGTCAAGACGAAGCCCCGCTCTCAGTGGGAGGTGTCACGCGAGCTGCGGCGTCGCCTGAAGCAGAGCTTCGACGCGGAGGGGATCCAGATACCGTTCCCGCAGCGCACCGTCTGGACCCGCACCGACGAGGGAGCTGAGCGCGACGTCAGAGGTCCTGGGTGACGAGGCGGCGGTCGATCGTCAGGCTCCCGGTCGTTGGGGACTGCTGGACGACGTCGTAGGCGACGAGCCGCGGCGTGGCCCCCGGCCGGAAGTACAGGATCTGCGCGGACAGCGGAACGCCCCCGGGCTCGGACAGCAGGTTCACGCCGGCGCCTCCCGTCGTGCCGGCCCGGAGGAACAGCGTCGAGTCGCGGGTCTCCTCCGACTGGGTGTGGTAGTGCCCGGACACGACCAGCGGGACGGAGCCGGCGAGCGCCCTGGCCATCCGGTCGTCGTGGACGGCCACGACGTCGGGTGACCGCGGCAGGGCTCGCAGGTCGGAGGCGATGCGCGCGGACGCCGACCGGGCGAGCTCGACGAACCGCTCGTGGTCGAGCTCCTGCTCCTTGTTCTCCGTGTAGGCGGGGTGTCCCAGCCCGTAGAGGAGCAGGCCGTCCAGCTCGGCCGTGTCCCCGTCGAGCACGATGCCGTTGGGGAGCTGGCGGATCGCATCCTGCACCGCGGGGGGATCGTGGTTCCCGCGCACGAAGACGTACGGGACCTCCAGTGACGGGATCGCCTGCACGACCGCCTCCTCCAGCGGGGTTCCGTACGAGGTGAGGTCCCCGGTATCGAGCACGAAGGCCACGTCGAAGCCGCGGGCGAGCTGTCGCATCATGCCGATCCCGAGGGGGGAGACGTGGATATCCGACACGTGCAGGACGCGTACCTCGTCAGGCTCCCTGATCGCGCTCGGCTCGAGAGCCGTGTAGGCGCGGACGGCGCTCGACACGACCCGATTCAGCTCACGCCGGAAGGCTTCCAGCCGGTCCGTGACCTCCTCCACCGAGCCGATCAGCTGCGGGGCGAGGACGAGGGAGCCCGAGAACCTCGGCTCCCGGAAGGCCTCCGGCCTCCAACCCGTCCACGCCGAGGCTCCGCTCCCACCGACGGCCAGGACCGCCGCCGCGGTGCACACGGCGACGGACGCCCACGCCCGACGGAACAGCAGGAGTCCCACGAGGAGCCCTCCCGCCAGCGCGATCAGCGTCATGCGCACGGCGTAGGGCCGCAGGCTGCGACGCGCGTCCGCCTCGACCCGTTCGGCGAGCGCGCGCGTGCTCCCTCCGCGCAGCTCCTCGCCCAACCCGTTCACATCGACCCCGCGCAGCGTCGCTGTCAGACGGAGCGGGGCGTCGTGCGTGTCGGCCGCCAAGGCTCCCAACGGCGGGAGCTCGATCGACGTGACGCCCCGTCCGAGCCGGGAGTGCAGCTCGACGGTGAACGGCCCCATCTCCTCCTGCTTCGCGCCGAACGCGAGCAGGGCGACGGCGGCGGCGAGCACTCCGGCCGCGACCGGGAGCAGCAGACGGACCAAACCGAGCGCCGTTCGACGGACCGTCTCCACGCGCGGACGATACATCGGCGCCGACGCAGGTGCAGCCGGATGCGTTAGAAACCCCCCGGAGGTGGCGATCTGTCGGTCCTAGCGGTCGTTGGCGGGCTCGCGCTGATGGCGTGGGCATCCGAGCACTTCGTGATGGGGGCGTCCAGGCTCGCCCTCGCTCTGCGGGTGTCACCGGTCCTGATCGGCGCCGTGGTGATCGGGTTCGGCACGAGCGCCCCCGAGATGGTCACCTCGGTCCTGGCCGTCGCGGCCGGCTCCCGGGACATCGCGCTCGGCAACGTGATCGGATCGAACGCGGCCAACGTCACGCTGGTCCTCGGGATCGCCACACTCATCAGGCCGGCGACCGTGGCGAGCGCGACGCTCCGTCGCGAGGCTCCCATGTCGACGCTCTCGGTCGGCCTGCTGACGATCCTCCTCCTGGCCGGGGTCAGCCGTCCGGAGGGGATCGCCTGTCTGCTCGCGCTGGTCGTCTTCATGGTCCTCATCGTCCGGGGCTCCCGGGACGGTGGGGAGCCGATCGCCCACGAGGTCGAGGAGCTGCTCGGCGAGGGCTCCCCGCCCGTCTATCGCACCTCGGCCGAAGCCCTACGGACCGGCCTCGGCCTCGCCGGGACGCTGGGCGGAGCCCAGCTGCTCGTCTGGGGAGCCGTCCGGATAGCGGAGGGGATCGGGGTATCGCAGGGGTTCGTGGGTTTCACGCTCGTCGCGGTCGGGACGTCGCTGCCCGAGCTCGTCACGGCCATCCAGGCCGCCCGCAAGGGGGAGACCGACCTCGTCGTCGGGAACGTCCTGGGCAGCAACGTGTTCAACAGCCTCGCGGTCGCCGGCACGGTGGCCGTCGTCTCTCCGGGCCCCCTCGTCGACCGCGGACTCGCCGGCCCCGGCGTCTTCATGATGGCGGCGGTCTGCGCGATCGCCTACCTGTTCATGGCGACGGGGGGGTGCATCACGCGCCGGGAGGGGGCGGTCCTGCTCGCGATGTGGGTGATGACGACGCCGCTGCTGGTGGTGCTCTGACCGCTAGGCCTGCCGGCCGTCGAAGTGGTCGATGCGCTCCGCACCCGCTTCGCGCAGGATCGTCTCGGCCCGCTCCAGCTCCTCGGCCGTCGGGGCGCTGACGCCGACCGGCGTCTGGCCCGCCGCATGCAGGGCCTCGTCCTTGTCCTCGGCGGCCTTCTTGCCGGCTCCGATGACCATCCCGGCGACGGCGCCGAAGAGCCCGGCGGCGAGGGTCGTGACACCGACCATGGCCGGGTCGTCCAGGACGCCCATGGCGACCAAGACGAACCCGATGACGAGTCCGGCGACCGCGAACAGCAGTCCGCCCGACACGATCCCCAGTCCGCCGCCCTTCACCATCGATTCGGTGGCCACGGGGACCGGACCCGGCGACATGACGATATGGTCACGCTCTTCCACCTGCTCGGCGGCGCCGACCTGCTTCGAGTCTGTGTCCCGACCGACGTCGATCCGGTCCGGTCCGAACCCGGCCTCCCTCAAGCGGTCCGCGGCGCGTTTGGCGGCGTGGGCGTCGGCGAACGTGGCGACGATCGTGTTCGGCTGCTGGGCGTCGTCGGTCCTCATGCTCTCCGGATACCCCGCCTCAGACCCCCCCAATCACGCCTGCCGTCCCTGGGTTGGCTCGGACGTCACCGACGATCACACTGGTCGGGTGGGGCGCAAGACATGGACGCTGGTGTCGGTGGTGCTCGCTTCGGGGTCGGTCTTCCTCGACACCACCGTCGTCAACGTGGCTCTCCCCGCCATGGGCGAGGATCTTCCCTCGGCCGTCTTCGGGCGGTACGAGGCCCAGAACTACGTCTACTACGGCTACCTCCTGGCTCTCTCCTCACTCCTGATGCTGGCCGGCGGTCTCTCCGACCACGCGGGGAGGAGAAGGACGTACCTCGTCGGACTCATCGGGTTCGGCGTCACGTCTCTGCTCTGCGGGCTGGCTCCAACGATGGACCTTCTCATCGTGTTCCGGCTCTTGCAGGGAGCGGCGGGAGCGCTCCTGGTTCCTGGGTCGCTCGCGATCATCACGGCCACCTTCGAGGGGGACGAGCAAGGACGCGCGTTCGGTATCTGGGCGGCCGCGTCGGCCGTCACGTCCATCCTGGGCCCCGTCGTCGGGGGGGTGCTGGTCGAGGGGGTCACGTGGAGGGCGGTGTTCCTCGTGCACCTCCCACTCATCGGGGTGGCCGTCTGGGGAGCCTGGCGCCACATCGAGGAGTCGAGCCCTGAGGAGGTGCCCTTCGACGGGGTCGGCGCGACCCTGGCGGCCGTCGCCGTGGGGGGCCTGGCGTTCGGTGCGATCCGCGGTCAGTCGTCGTCGTGGGAGGGGGCGGTGCCCTATGTCTCGCTCTCCGTCGGCGTGGGAGCCGCTGTGGCGCTGCCGTGGTGGATGCGGCGGGTTGCGAACCCCCTGGTCCCCCTCGAGGTCTTCCGGTCCCGCAACTTCGTCGTCACGAACGTGTCGACGCTCCTCATCTACGGAGCGCTGTACGTGATGCTGCAGGTGCTCGCCCTGTACACGGTCGGGATCCTGGGCTACACCGAGGTAGCCTTCGGGATCGGCGTCGTTCCCATGTCGCTGTTCCTCGCCGTCTCAGCCGGTCGCTTCGGCCAGATAGCTGCACGGGTGGGTCCTCGCCGGTTCATGGCCGCGGGCCCGGTCATGTCGGGGATCGGCCTGCTGTGGCTGGCCCGTCTCCCCGACGACAGCTCGCCGTGGAGGGCGACGGGGACCGAGCTCGCGTCCTACATACCGAGCCGGGGGTACGTGGTGGATCTGCTCCCTGGCCTCGTCCTGTTCGGCCTCGGACTCATGGTCATGGTCCCACCCCTCACCATGACCTTGATGCGCTCCCTGCCGGTCCGCCACGCAGGCATCGGGTCGGCATTCAACAACGCGGTCTCACGCGTGGGCCCCCAACTGGTCGGGGCCCTGCTCTTCGTGGCGATCACGGCTTCGTTCCAGAGCGCGATGTGGGCGCGGTTCCCCGACCTCGACATCACGTCGCCCGAGGCCCGGCAGCGGATCAGCCCATTGAACCGACCCGACCCCTCCGTACCGGAGCGGGTTGCCGGCGTGGCCCGCGAGGCGTCCGGAGACGCGTTCCGTCTCGCGATGGGCGTAGCCGGGTTCCTCGCGATCGTGGGGGGTGTGGTGAACGGCATCGGGATCAGCGACAGGGAGGCCCTCCATCCGCCCCACTCTGAAGCGTCAGCCTCGGGGGACGATTGACCTCGCTGCCCCCCTGCGTCCGGACCCCTCGTTCACCGATGACGCCGCGGGAAGGGAAAGCGACGTCGGCGGGTTCATGCGACGGAGGAACATGATGGAACGTTCGAGGCAGGAGTTCGGCTCCCACGAGCCGGGACGGGCGAGGCCGCGGCGCGCATGGATCGCGGTCGGGCTCTGCGCGCTGCTCCTGGTCTCCGGGACGGGGGCGGCGTGGGGTTTCGACCGGACCCGGAGCGCGGTCCTGCCCGCCGGGACCGTCGTCGGAGGGGTGGCCGTGGGAGGTCTCACGGAGCAGGAGGCGACCGACCGGGTCCATCGGGCGGTCGTCCCTCCGCTGCAGGTACCGGTCCTGCTGCGGGCGGGGGAGGTGCAGCGCAGCGTCAGCCCCTGGGAGCTGGGCTTGCGCGTCGACGGCCCCGGAGCGGTCCGGGCGGCCTTCGACGGGTACCGGTCCGCGCCGCTGCCCCGCCGCCTCTGGGACAGCCTGACGGGCAACGGGGGACGGGTAGATGCGCCACCGCAGCTCGACCGGGAGGTCCTGCGCCGAGCCCTGGCCGACCTGGCCGCCGAGGTGGACAGGCAACCGCAGGAGGCCCGGCTGGACGTGTCGGGGGGCTGGGTGCAGGTGGTCGGCGCGCAGGACGGACAGCGTCTCGAGCTCGACGCCGCCGTCGACGTCGTGTCGCGATCGCTCGGCCCCGGCGCGGCTCCCATCGACCTGCCGGTCTCGACGGTCGCCCCGGCGGTCCCCACCGATCGGTACAGGTCGGTCGTCCTCGTGAGGAGGGCGGAGCGGCGCCTCTACCACTACGTCGACGGTCAGGTCGCGCGGACGTACCCGGTGGCGGTCGGGAAGCTGGGTCACTCCACTCCCAGCGGCGTCTTCGAGATCACCGCGAAGCGGCGCAACCCCGCCTGGTACAACCCGGGCAGCGAGTGGGCGCGGGGGATGCCCCGGGTGATCGCCCCGGGGCCGGCCAACCCGCTGGGCACGCGAGCGCTGAACATCAACTCTCCCGGGATACGGATCCACGGCACCGCCGCGGCCGCGTCCATCGGCCAGGCGGCGTCCCACGGCTGCATCAGGATGCTGCGGGCCGACGTGGAGGAGCTCTTCGAGCGGGTCGAGACGGGTGACGCGGTGGTGATCGTCTAGACGTTCCCGGCGGCGCACTCGAGGATGAGCCACCCCAGCGCGGCCAGCCCCTGCGGCCCGCGGACGTAGATCGACAGGTACCCCGACTTCGCCGCCTCGCGCACCTCGACGTTCGGGAGCTGGGGTATCTGCCGGCGGGCGGCGTCGCTCGGGTGGAACAGCGTCGCCCGGATGTACTCGTCGTAGGCCCAGCACTCCATGACGCGCCTCCCCTCGCGCGTCAGGCGCACGCCCGGAGCCCCGTTGTTGCGACGGACCTCGGCATCGAGCCCGGCGGGCGGGTCCTGCAGCAGACGGCTCAGGTACCCCCTTATCCATCCGGCCCCGCGGTCGATGGCCGGGTCGAGCCGCGAAGACGTCTGGGTGATGGAGGACTCGACGCGTCCGGGGTGGGGTGCGCGCGGCTCGCCCTGTCCGATCTGCAAGCCCGACGGGGCGGGAGCCGCGCCGCGGCGGTGCACCAGCGCCCACACCGCCAGCGCGCTCCCCGCCGCGGCCGCCATGACGACGAGCGTCCGCTTCCGCATGGGTCCGACCATAACCGGAGGACACACGCACCCGCCGTCACGTAGCATCCGCACACGCATGGACGGAGCGAAACCCACGATGGTCACCGACGACACCGCCCTGCGCGCGGTCTGCGAGCGCCTCGCGGGGGCGGGCTCGTTCGGCATGGACATGGAGTTCCGCCGGGAGAAGACCTACCTGGCCCGGCTCGACCTCGTCCAGGTGGCGAGCGTGGACGAGGTGGCCCTGGTCGACCCGCATGCGGACGTCGACCTCCAGCCGCTGCTGGACCTGATCGCCGACCCGCGGGTCGAGGTGATCGTGCACTCCGGGCGTCAGGACCTCGAGATCGCGTACGAGCTCGGCGGCGTCATCCCAGCCAACGTCTTCGACACGCAGATCGCTGGCGCCCTCGTGGGGTTCGGTGAGCAGGTGCCCTACGACCGCCTGCTCAGCTCGCTCGTCGGGAAGCAGATCGGCAAGCTCGAGACGACCAGCGACTGGTCGCGGCGTCCCCTGACCGAGCGGCAGGTCTCCTATGCCGTCGACGACGTCCGCTACCTGCCCGAGCTCCGTCGGAAGCTGGGGGAGGAGCTAGAGTCGCGGGGGCGCACGGAATGGGCCGCCGAGGAGATGGCCTCTCTCCACGACGCCGCGACCTACGACCGGGACGGGTCCGAGCTGTGGCGGAGCGTGTCCGGGTCCGGACGGTTGAAGCGCCGCGAGCTGGCCGTCCTGCGCGAGCTCGCCATCTGGCGGGAGGAGCTCGCCCGCCGCCGGGACCTGCCCCGCCGGTGGGTGCTACCCGACGACGTCCTGCTCGACATAGCTCGCCGGGCTCCCGAACGCGTGGAGGACATCGAGACGATCAGCCGCCTCCCCGAGAAGGTCCTGAAGCGCGAGGGAGCCGAGATCGTCGCGAGGGTGAGGCAGGCGCTCGACACCCCCCAGGACACGTGGCCCAAGCCCGCGTCCGGACGTGAGGACCCCGACGTGGTCGCGGCCGCCGACCTGCTGGACATGTTCCTGCGCATCCGGGCCGCCGAGACGGGCGTCGCCCAGACCTACCTGGCCACCCGCAAGGACCTCTTGGCCGCCGTCCGGTCCGTGCGCAAGGGCTCCGGGGAGCAACCCCCGCTGCTGCGTGGATGGCGGCGGGAGCTCGTGGGCGAGGACTGCGTCCGCATCGTCCAGGGCGAGGTCTCCCTGCGTTACGACCCCGACTCGGGCCGAGTCGCCGTCTCCCGCGTGGGCGACTGACCACGCGCCTTCCATATCATCGAGCCCCAGGGAGGACCGAGTGGCGACGACGCAGACCAGCATCTTCACGCCTGAGCAGGAGGAGCTGCGCAGCTCCTCCAGACGCTTCTTCGAGGAGAGGTTCACGCCGGAGCGTGTCCGCGAGCTCATGGAGACGCGCGAGGGGTTCGACCCGGACACGTGGCAGCGTATGTGCGACCTCGGATGGTCGGGGATCGCCATCTCGGAACAGGACGGCGGCCTGGGCTTCGGGTTCGTCGAGCTCGGGGTCCTGCTCGAGGAGATGGGTCGCCGACTCGTCGCCTCCCCGTTCCTCTCGTCGGTCGTGCTCGGCGCCAACGCGATCGCGCTCGCCGGGACCCCCGGACAGCGGCAGGCCCTCCTGCCCTCGATCGCGGACGGCACATCGCGCGCCACGCTCGCCTTCACGGGCCCGTCCGGACGGTGGGGCGCCGACGGCATCGACGTCCGGACGAGCGACGGCTCCCGGCTCGACGGGATGGCGTCCTTCGTGCTGGACGGCGCCTCCGCCACCCTGCTCGTCGTCGCCGCCCGGACCCCGGACGGGGTAGGCCTCTTCCTCGTCGATCCCGACACCGCCGGGGTGACGCGCACCGCGATGCACACGCTGGACGCGACCCGCAAGCAGGCCCAGATCGCCTTCGAGGGGGCCGAGGCGGAGCGGCTCGGCGAGGGCGGCGACGCGTCGGACGCGCTGCAGCGGACGCTCGACCTGGGGGCCATCGCGCTCGCGTGCGAGTCGGTCGGGGGGACCCAGTGGTGCCTAGACGCCTCCTCTCGCTTCGCGAACGAGCGGTACCAGTTCGGCCGTCCCATCGGCGCTTTCCAGGCCATAAAGCACCGATGCGCGGACATGCTGATGCACCTCGAGACCGCGCGCTCCACGGCGTACTACGCCGCGTGGGCGGCCGCCGCAGACGATCCCGAGCTACCGCAGATCGCGAACATGGCGAAGGCGGCCTGCTCGGACACCTTCTTCGAGGCGGCGGCGGACACGATCCAGATACACGGCGGCATCGGGTTCACGTGGGAGCACGACGCCCACCTGTACCTGCGGCGCGCCAAGACGAACGAGATCTACCTGGGGGACGCCGAGTACCACCGGGCGCAGCTGGCGAACAGGCTGGGGGTGTAGGTATGCGCTGGACGCTCGAGGACACACCGGAGCAGGCCGCCTTCCGTGACGGGTTCAGGTCGTGGCTGCGCGACAACGCCCCCGACGAGTGGGTCGACGCCGTCGAGGCGGGAGACGAGGAGCGCTTCACCCAGATCCGCAAGGGGTTCGACGTCATGCGGTGGATGCGCACCATCGGCGAGAGCGGGTACGCGGCTCCCCTGTGGCCGCGCGAGTACGGGGGGATGAGCGGCGAGGTCTGGATGCAGCAGGTGGTCCGCGAGGAGCTCGCCAGCTACCGCCTACCGCTGATCGGCATCAACATCCTGGGCGTCGGACTCGCTGGTCCCACGCTGATCGCCCACGGCACCGACGAGCAGAAGCAGCGGTACCTCCGGAAGATCCTGACCGGCGAGGAGATCTGGTGCCAGCTCTTCTCGGAGCCCGGGTCGGGGTCCGACCTCGCCTCCCTCGGCACGAGGGCGGAGCGGGTGGGGGACGACTGGGTCATCAACGGACAGAAGGTCTGGACATCGATCGCCCAGTTCTCCAAGTACGGGATGCTCCTCGCGCGTCACGACCCGACGCTGCCCAAGCACGCGGGTCTCACCTACTTCATCGTCGAGATGCAGGCGCCGGGAGTGGAGGTCCGTCCGCTCCGTCAGATCACCGGCTCGGCCGAGTTCAGCGAGGTCTACTTCACCGACGTCCGGGTTCCCGACACGAACCGGGTTGGGGAGATCGGGCAGGGGTGGGAGGTCGCACGGACCACGCTCATGAACGAGCGCGTCGCGCTGTCCGGGATCTCCACCGGGATGGAGTCGTTCACCGGCGGCGCCCGGCGCGACCCCTGGCAGGCGTTCCTCGAGACGCTGCCCGACCGCGACGACCCCGTGGTGCGCCAGCGGATCGCCCAGGTGTGGATCGATCAGCAGGCGAAGGAGATCACCTCGTTCCGCGCGGCGGTCGCCCGCCGGGCCGGCACCCCGGGAGCCGAGGGCGGGGTGCTCAAGGTCTTCAACGCCGAGTTCAACCAGCGACGGACGAACCTGGCCATGAACGCAGCGGGAGCCCGCGCCATCGCCTGGCTCCCGGGCGACGACAAGGCCGAGAACCGGGCGCACGGTTTCCTCCGCGCGCGCGCGAACACCATCGAGGGCGGGACGTCGGAGGTGCTGCGCAACCAGATGGCCGAGCGCATCCTCGGCTTGCCGCGCGACGCGGCGGTGGACAAGGACCTCCCATGGAAGGACATCCGCCGCAGCTAGCGCCCTCCTCGCGCCGCCGATCCGGCTAGCGGTCAGGCGACGCTCGTCAGGTGTCGGCTCCAGGCATCGCCCCTGCGACGAGCGTCAGCTGGCTCCGCGCGGCGTAGTGCAGGACGACATCGTCGGTCCAGCACGCGACCATCCCTTCGACATCCCCTCTCGCCCCCGCATCGAAGAAGCGTCGGACGACGGCATCAGCCGAGCCCATCCCGTCCTCCCCCGGCATCACGTGCGGGAGTCCAGGTGGTGCTCAGGGGGGATCAGGCGCCCGGTTCGGTCGTCCGCCCCGCCTCCTGCCACGCCTTGATCCCGCCGTCGAGGTGAGCCACGTTCTCGTAACCCATCCTCTGCAGGGTCGCCGCGGCCAGGGCCGACCTGCCCCCGCTCGCGCAGTGGAGGATGATGCGGCGATCGTGGGTGAACTCGGGCTTGTGATAGGGGAGGTCGGGGTCGGCGTAGAACTCGAGCATCCCTCGTGGGGCGGCGATCGCCCTGGGGATGCTCGCCGCGGCCCTCTCCTCGGGTTCCCGGACGTCGACGAGGAGGGCGCCCTCCTCCAGTTCCTGGGCCACCTGATCCGGGGTGAGGTTCTGCACCTCGCGCTTGGCCTCTGCGACCAGATCGGTTGCTGACTTCTTCATCCCGTACCTCCCTTCGTCCAGCGACTACGCCCGCTCCTGGTGCGCCCGGCGATACCCGTACCGACGCGGTGATCACGATCGGAGCCCGTACGCGCGCACATGAGCGATGACCCATCGGCCGTCTCGCCGGACCAGCACGTCCGTGAAGCGATGCCTCACCGACCCTCCCCCGAGCGCGCTTCCCAATCGTGCCTCGCCGTCCACCACGGCTACATCCGGCGTCACGAACCAGATGCTCATCAGGTCGCTGAAGTGTAGCCACCCTCGGGCTTCGCCCTCTAGGAAGGCCCCGAGCTGCCGCTGGATCTCGGCGTGGCCGATCGCACGTTCCCCGCGGGGGTTCACCAGCACGGCGTCATCGGCGAAGCACGCGATCAGCGACGCAACATCACCGGCGTTCCACGCGGCGTCGTAGGCGTCCTCCACGGCTCGGATCTCGCGCTCCTGCCCCCTCATGGTTCATCGTGCTCATCCGTCCGGGGACGTCTCCTCGTGAGACGCGGCCGTGCGGCCGTACAGTCGGGTGAGCGGAGCCGCCGTCATCCCATGCGCGATGACCGAGGCGCAGATGGCCAGACTGGCGACGTGCCAGATCCGCGGTTCGTGCAACCGGTGCTCCATGAGAGCGGCGTAGTACGCCGCCGCGACCGCGATGGGTCCGAACCACCCCATGTAGAGCGCGTCTCTGGTGCTCCGGACGCTGGGTAACACCGGCCGAAGCAGCAGCAGCACGGGCGGACGACGGAGGAGCAGGAGCAGGACCGCCACCAGCGGACCCTTCCAGCCCATCTCGGCCCATCCGCGCCAGGGGAGGGCGGTGCCTATCAGCGCGAAGATCGGGATAGAGAAGAACCGGTTGACGGCCTCCTGGCCGTGTTCCTCGGCCTTGCGGTCGTCGGGGCCTACGACCTGAGCGAACGCGGCGCCGGCTGCGAAGACCAGCAGCACCTCGTCGCTACGTATGAGCCTTCCCGCCCCCACGGCGAGAAGGGCCATCGCTGCGACGTACACCATGCGCCAGTCCTCCTGGATCAGGTCCCGACGCTCGGCGGCCTGCAGCGACCGCCCTGCGGCCCAACCCAGAGCGATCCCGAACGCCGTCGCCGCCCCGACCTCCCACAGCAGCGTGTGAACCAGCCAGTGCGACACCGCCTCCTCCGCCGGGCGGGTCAGCAGCAGGAACGGGAGGAAGACGAAGAGGTATGCCAAACCGTCGTTGGCGCCCGATTCGAAGGAGATGGCCCGCCTCATGCGGTCGGGCAGGTTCTGCTCGGCCAGGCGTCCGGTCACGATGGGCGTTGCAGCGATCGGATCGGTCGCGGTGACCGCCGCTCCGATCACCGCCGCCAAGGCGAGGGGTAACCCAAGCACCAGATGGACCACGGCGGTGCTGAGGCCCCACATCAGGACCATGCCCAACGAGATCAGGGTGATCATCTCGCGCCAGTGTCGACGTGGGTACTCCTTCGGGATCCTCAGGGCCACGCTGACCAGACCGATGCCAAGGGTCAGCCGGGCTGCCCTCTCCAGGATCACGGGGCGCTCGCCGAGTGCCGCTGGGTCGACCCAATGCAGGACGGCCGGGCCAACCAAGACCCCGGCGAGCAGCGCCAGGAGCGTCGCGGGCACGGGTGTCCTCTCGAGCCACTTCGAGCCGAGTCCGAGCGCGAGGATGAGCGCTCCGATGACCGTGACGATCGTGTTGAACATGAGTCGGGTCCTGTCTCGGCTAGGTCGCTTCGACGGGAGGGGGTGGGGTGACGGACCCGTCGATCGCGATCGCTGACCAAGTGAGCAGCGTCGAGTCTCCGTCCGAGTGCAACCACGCGGAGGTGAAGCTGTACACACCGCTGAAGGGCTCTCCGCCTGGAGTCGTTCCGATACCTTCAGCGCGACCCATGACGATGGCTGCGTGGCCGTGATGGCGGACGTCCAGGTCCTCCACCCGATAGGAGTCGACAGCTACCGTCCGTTCCCTGAGCCCCCTTAGCACTTCGGATCGGGACACGACGACGCCGGCCGGTCTGGTGAAGACGTGATCCGGTCCCCTCATCCGCTGAAGACCTTCACCGCACTCGCGGTCATCATCGCATCGGACAGCTCGTCCAGTACCTCGATCAGTCGTCTGCTCTTCGTGTGTTTCGGCAGTAGCGGGGACGCCGGTTCCGCTCCTCGCGTCCACATCGTTGTGCTCCGTCGGCATGAGGCTTGGCGGTTGGTCGACCCTCACATGAACGGTTTGTCGATGATGAACTGCGCCGTCCCGATCGCGCCTCCCAGGAGCACCGTACCTGCCGCGGCCAGCGCGCTCCTCCGGACCCATCCCCGCGGGAAGAGGCCGAACTCAGCAGCGGCCCGGTTCGCGGCCCACACGAGAGCGCTACCCATCGCCACGGCTACCGTGACCAGCGCGAGCACGTTGAGGCCTCGTAGGATCCAGTCCCGTTGGGTCATGTCGAAGGCTTCGTGATCGCCCACGGGGAGGGTCGTTACGACGTAGGCCATCAGGGCGCCAACGAGGGATCCGACAGCCTCTACTCCCAGCAACAAGCTCGTTGCCATCGGGATCCGTCGTCCGTCCATCTCAGGTCTCTCCACCCGACCAGGGGCTACGTTCCCCACCGTGACGTTCAGGATGACACCTCAGGCCGCGAGGGAGGGCATCGGCTCGGCGGCGGGTCACCCCGCGCGATCGCGCGGTCCGCCTTGCGGCCTACCTCAAGACGTGAGGTCGGTGGCCCGCTGGTCTCCCGCGAGGAGTTCCAGGCGGTGTCGGACCCGTCTCCCGTTTCGTGGCTCGGACCGGGGGGGATCCTCCTGGAGAGAGAAGGAGGTCCCCATGGCCGGAGGCAAGCGTCCCAGCGTGAAGAACGAGAAGCAGTACGAGGCTCTCAAGGACAAGGGCATGTCCAAGGAGCGGGCGGCGAAGATCGCCAACACGCCCAACGCGTCGAGCAAGGGCGGCAAGAAGTCCGGGAAGAAAGGCAAGTGAGCCATCACGAGCACGCCTCGGATCAGCCCGGTGACGACCTTCCCGTACCGGAGGCGGTGAGCGTGAACGCCGAGTGTCCCTCCTGCGGGCGGGACGTACCCGTCACGTTGGGTGTCGAGGAGGCGTGTCCCGACTGTGGGACGGCGGTCTCCGTCGATGACATCCCGGCTCCCTGAGGAGGCAGCGATGGCGACCTGTGACAGCTGCGGGAACGACTACCACCGTTCGTTCGAGGTGCGCATCGACGGGGAGACCCACACGTTCGACAGCTTCGAGTGCGCGATCCACAAGCTGGCTCCCACCTGCGAGACCTGCGGGGTGAGGATCGTCGGCCACGGGATGGAAGACGGCGAGCGCGTCTTCTGCTGTGCCCACTGCGCGCACGCCTCCGGCGTCACCTCGGTAAGCGACAGCGCCTGACGCCTTTGCGCAGACCCACGCCGGACGAGCTGGCGTCAGCCGTCGGGCGCACGATCGTCGACGTGCTCGCTCCCGGGCTGGATGTCGTCTTCTGCGGGATCAACCCAGGCCTTTACTCGGGGGCCGTCGGCCACCACTTCGCCCGTCCAGGCAACCGGTTCTGGCCGGTGCTGCACCGGTCGGGGTTCACGCCGCGACAGCTGAGCCCGGACGAGGAGCGCGAGCTGCTCTCCTACGGCCTCGGCGTGACCAACATCTGCGCCCGGACGACCGCCAGGGCCGACGAGCTGACGACCGACGAGATCCGCGACGGCGCGCGCCGCCTACGGCGCAAGATCCGCAGGCACCGTCCTCGATGGCTCGCCGTCCTCGGCCTGACCGCCTACCGCGTCGCGTTCGACGCTCCCGACGCAGAGGTCGGCGAACAGCCGCTGATGGTCGCGGACACCCGCATCTGGCTGCTTCCCAACCCGAGCGGGCTCAATGCCCACTATCAGATGGACGCGCTGGTCTACGCGTTCACCGAGCTTCGCAGGTGCGCGTCGAACCAGGCCGCTACCCGCTCCGAGGCCGGACCCACGAAGCCTTCCTGGTCGTAGAGATCGATGTGGTTCGAGGTGTCGAGCCACACGAGCTCCTTCGGCTCCCCGAGACGGTCGTAGAGGGCCTGCGCGCCCGCGGGGGAGCAGTAGTCGTCGTTGCGACCGTGGACGATCAGCGCGGGGGTGGGGGAGAGGAAATCGGCCGCCGACATCGCATCGAGCGTGATCAGCTCCCGTATCGACAGCACGCTCACCCGGTTCTCCCAGTGCGGGCTCGCCGACCTGTCGGTCCCGTAGTAGTCGAACGGCTCCTGTCCGCCCATCGCCGCTTCGCCGCCGTCCGCGGCGACGGCTGCCATGTACTCGACCTCGCCGGTGGCGTGCTGGCGTTGCGAGACCTCGGCGAACCGCCTGAGCATCCCTCGGTAGTTCTCGGGGCCCATCCCCTCACGAATCACCCTCGGGTCGTTGAAGGCGGCCGCGACGAAGGCGACGGCGCCGATGCGAGGATCGAAGGCGGCGAACCTCAGCGCGTACGCGCCGCCCAGGCAGATCCCGACGCATCCGAGCCGCGACGCATCGACCTCGTCGAAGGAAGCCAGGTGGCTCGTCGCGTCCCGCAGGTCGGCCACCTTCCCGGCCGAGTCCTCGTGCTGACGCGGTTCGCCTTCGCTCTCCCCGAAGTTGCGGTGGTCGAAGGCGAGCGTGACGTACCCGGCCTCGGCGAGCCTCCGCGCGTACGAGCCGGTCACCTGATCCTTCACGCCCGTGAAGGGCCCCGTGAAGACGAGCCCGGGGGCCGGGGTGCGGTCCGGGATGTGCAGGTCGCCGACGAGCGTCAGGCCGTCACTGCGGAATGTGGTCCTGCGGTGCTGCATGCGACAAGCCTACTCGCCGCACTCCTCGCCCCCGTGCACGCTCGAGATCGTGTCCGTGTCGGCGGTACCGGTGACGTTGCCGAACAGCGCGCCGGAGGGCGTCTCGACCCGCCAGCGCGGACCGAAGGTTGGGTCGTCCTGCACCTCGGCCTCGGGGTGCGCGCCCCGCAGCGCGGAGACCGTCGATCCGACCCCGACCCCGGAGTCCGTCTTCAGCCCGGTCGGCTCCGTCTCACGACCCCGCTCGTCGTAGCGGGAGTCCATGTACGAGAAGAGATGGCGGGTCCCGGCTGCCGCGTACGAGGTCTCGCCGTTCCCGAGGTAGACGAACAGGCTCTTCCATCGCACGACCCGCAGCTCCGTCCCCGGACAGGTGCCGAAGGCCCCAGACGACGCCCCCCATCCGCTGTCGGAGGTCGGCTCCCCGAGCCTCTGCGTCACCGCGGCCACGACGACGTCCGGGTCCTCACCGAACCTCGCCACGCCGATACCGTCCGGCGCGAGCGTGAGCGTCTCCGGCTGTGGGGACCCGGCGACAGGAGTCGGGGACGGCCGCGTCGTCGGCGTCGCGGTGGGGGGCGGCTCGTCGGTCCGGCAGGCCCCCAGCAGCAACGCAGCGAGGAGGGCGAGCGCCGATCGCTTCAACGCGCTCATCCTGTCCGGCTCCCGAACCGTTCGACGATGCGCTCGGCGTAGCGGTCCTCCCAGCGCCTGCCCTCCGCGTCCTGGCCGCGTCCCAGCTCCACGAGCTCGTGTATCAGCTCCGACCGCACGGGCCGGGAGCCCAGGATCTCAGGGAGCTCCGAGAGCTCGATGAGCCAGGAGGCGTACCAGGACGCCCAGTCGGGGTCGTCCCCGTCCACCATCCGATAGACGGCGTGGTGGAGCTCCGACGCCTCGTGCAGGAGCTCGGCGACCCTCTCGGTCCTCTCGTTCACCTGTCGAGGTTGCCGCATACGCCGCGGATGCGTCCAGAGCCGGACACGCGACACCGTCACGGCCCCCGGGAATGGGACATCCTTGACCGGGTTTGCAACGCGACGGGCTGACACGGGAGGACCATGAGCGACGCGGCGATCGAGGTGCGCGACCTCGTCAAGACGTACGGCGGGGCGGTCAGGGCCCTGGACGGCGTCACGTTCAGCGTCGAGCGGGGAACGGTGTTCGGACTGCTCGGTCCGAACGGGGCCGGCAAGACGACGGCCGTCCGTGTACTCACGACCACGCTGCGCCCCGACTCGGGAACGGCGCGCGTGCTGGGGCATGACGTGGTGGATGACGCAGCGGTCGTCCGGGCACGCATCGGGCTGGCCGGCCAGTTCGCGGCCGTCGACGAGAACCTGACCGGCCGCGAGAACATGCGGCTGATCGGACGGCTGAACCACCTACCCCGCACGGAGTGGTCGAGGCGCGCGGACGAGCTCATCGAGAGGTTCGGCCTCGCGGAGGTCGCCTCGCGTCCGGCCCGCACCTACTCGGGCGGACAGCGCCGCCGCCTGGACCTCGCCGCCGCGCTCATCTCTCGCCCCACCGTCCTGTTCCTGGACGAACCGACCACCGGCCTGGACCCTCGCTCGCGCCAGGACCTGTGGGAGGTGATCGAGCAGCTCGTGCTCGAGGGGACCACCGTCCTGCTCACCACGCAGTACCTCGAGGAGGCCGACCGACTGGCCGATCAGATCGCGGTCGTCGACCACGGGACGGTGATCGCCCAAGGGACGCCCGCGGAGCTGAAGTCGAAGATGGGGGCGACCGTCCTGGAGCTCGAGCTGGCCGACGAGGCGGCGGCCGCGAAGGCGGCGACGGCGCTCGAGAAGGTCGCGTCGAAGCCGCCCACGCTCGACGGGGTCACGGTGGAGCTCACCGTCGACGACGGGCCCGACCTCCTCCTCACGGCCCTGCGCGCCCTCAGCCGGCGCAAGCTCACTCCCACGCGGGTCGCCCTGCGGGAGCCGAGCCTCGACGACGTGTTCCTCGCGCTGACCGGCCACCGGGCCGAAGGACCGCAGGAGCGCGACCGATGAGCGCCGCCACCCTCGCCCCAGGGGCACGCTTGCGCTGGAGCCTCGCCGATATCGCTGCGGTCACGCAGAGGAACCTGATCGCGTACCTGAGGATCCCTCAGGCTCTCTTCTTCGCGAGCGTCCAGCCGATCATGTTCGTCCTGCTGTTCCGGTACGTGTTCGGCGGCGCCATACGGGTGCCCGGCTTCGACTACGTGAACTTCATGATGCCGGGGATCTTCGTGCAGACGGTCCTGTTCGGGGGGATAGGGACGGCGATCGGGCTGTCCGAGGACCTGCACAAGGGGCTGATCGAGCGGTTCCGCGCCCTGCCGATGGCCCGGTCCGCGGTCCTCGCCGGACGCACGATCGCCGACCTCGTCCGCAACGCATTCGTGATCGGTCTCATCACCGGCGTCGGCTACCTCGTGGGGTTCCGCGTCCAGACGAGCGTGCTCGCCTATCTCGCGGGAGCCGCGGTGATGCTCCTGTTCGCCTACGCGGTCTCGTGGGGGTTCGCGATCGTGGGTCTCTCCGCTCCCAACAGCGAGGTCGCGCAGACGATGGCCTTCCCGCTGATCTTCCCGCTCATCTTCATCTCGTCGGCGTTCGTCCCCCTCCAGACGCTGCCCGCTCCCCTCGAGGTGTTCGCGAGGCACCAGCCGGTCAGCATCACCATCGAGGCGGCCCGCGCCCTGATGCTCGGGGGACCGACGGCCACCAACGTGGTGAAGTCCCTGGCCTGGTCGACCGGTATCCTGCTCGTCCTCGTTCCGCTCGCCGTCCGGCGTTACCGGCGGGTCGTCTAGGCCTCCCGGCGGACCTTCCAGATCTGTTCGGCCGGCCAGCGCCGCATCCACGAATACGGCGCGAGGTCGTAGGTGCTGGAACCGCCGTCCGGGGGCCTGAGCTCGATCAGGTCCTCCACGACCAGACCGTTGCGTCGGAACAGGCGGATCCACTCGCCGTACGGGAGCTGGAAATCGACGCTGCCGTCCGTGTCCTCGAACCGGTGCATGGAGAAGTAGTCGGCGTGCAGGATCGGCTCGGTCTGGCTCGCCTCCGGGTTCCAGCACACGTACAGCCAGGGCGACGTGTGGGAGAACGCGAGCAGCCCGCCCGGACGCAGGACGCGCGCGGCCTCCGGGACGGTCAGGTACGGGTCGGCGAAGCTCATCGCGCCGTGGTCACAGAAGACGACGTCGAAGGACGCGTCGCGGAACGGGATCTCCGTTCCGGACGCCCTCACGAGCGGGACCTTCGTCCCGATCTCGGACATCCTCCGCCGCGCGTGTCCCAGCTGCCGTGCAGAGGAGTCGAGCCCGACCACGCGCGCCCCCGCGCGGGCGAGCGCCACGGACCACTGCCCGGCCCCGCATCCGAGCTCGAGCACGTCGCGTCCGGACACGTCGCCCAGCACCCCCAGCTCGGCCTCGGGGGCGCTGTAGGTGCCCCAGGCCAGCGGGGCCGCCTCCAGCTGGGAGCCATGCAGCCGCTGGTACTCGTCGCTCGCTGACTCCCAGTAGCGGATGTTGGAACGGACGTCGTCGGTCACGGTCCTCGAGGCTAGCCGGTCGGCAGGACTCCGCGGGCCCCCCGTCGAACCGTCTCGAGGCTGGGGCGGCTGCGGCCGCCCGACCCTGGGGAGAACGAGGAGGAAGGATGCGCCGAAGGCATCTGCCTGGTCTGCTGGCCCTGTCCGTCGCCCTGACCGCGCTCGTGGGAGCCGGACCGTCCGCGTCGGCCGCGCCGCAGCACGTCTCCGTGAAGAGCTTCGACGGCACGGAGATCTGGATCTCGATCTACAAGCCGGCGGATGCGACCGCCGAGGAGCCCGTGCCGGTCATCCTGCAGTCGCACGGGTGGGGCGGCTCCCGCACGACGAGCCCGACCGCGTTCGGAGCATGGCTCGAGGAAGGGTTCGGGGTCGTGAGCATCGACCAGCGCGGCCACGGCCAGACCGGGGGCACCGCCCACGTCCAGAACCCCGACTACGAGGCGCGCGACATCATCGCCGTCATCGACCACGTGGCGACGCTCGACTGGGTGCAGCTCGACGGGCCCGGCGACCCGGTCATGGGCGCGATCGGGGGGTCGTACGGCGGCGGGTACCAGATGATCACCTCGCTCACCGAGGTCTTGACCAAGGGGAGCACGCGGTTCAACGCCCTCGCCCCTCAGATCACCTGGTACGACCTGCCGCGCAGCCTCGGCCCGAGCGACGTCCCGCGGACGCTGTGGAACACGCTGCTGTACGCCGCGGGCGCGTCGCGGCTCCCCGACTACGTGCACCGCTCGTACGCGCTGGGCGTGGCCACGGCGACCTTCCCCAACGGGGAGATCCCCGAGACGTACAACCTGAAGGAGCGCTTCTACAACAACAGCCCCGCCTGGTTCGTCGACCAGGAGGTGCAGCTCGACATCCCGCTCCTCGTCGGCCAGGGCACCTCGGACAACCTGTTCCCGCTCAACGAGGGTTGGGACATCTTCAGCCAGGCGCTGACCGACGACGCCCGGGAGCGCAGCCTCTTCATCGGCTACAACGGCGGACACGCGCTGCCGCAAGCCCTGCCGCTGGGTAGCTCGAGCGGTGCGGACGCCTGCTCTGGCGGGTTCGACGCGCTCAGCCGCGCCTTCTTCAAGAGGGCCTTCGCGGGTGAGGACACGAGGGAGCTCCTCCGCAAGCAGGTCGGCATCACGACCGCCACCGGTCAGTGCCTGTGGGTCGACACCCTCGAGCCGAGCGCCTCCGTGGAGCTCGGCACGCTGGCCGCCCCGACCGCGGTCGGAGCGCCGATCTCCTACGAGATCGCCAGCGGACCCATGACGATCGCGGGTGTGCCCGTGCTGCTCGCGAAGGTGACGTCAGCCGCGCCCGAGGCGCGGGCGTTCTTCGCCCTGTCGGTGGGCACCTCTCCCGCGAACGCCACGGTCCTCCAGAACAACGTGATGCCGATGAGGCTGCGGCTCCCGAAGCTCAGTGAGGCCTTCTCGCTGGAGCTCGCTGGTGTCGCCGCGACCCTGACGGAGGGACAGAAGCTGTACCTGACCGTCTCCCCGACCTCGGACATGTTCATCGGTACCAGCCGGGTCCCCAGCGTCGTCCTGCTCGAGGACGCGGTGGTGGACCTGCCGGTCCGTTAGTCGAAGTGGGGCGGGACCCGGCCGCGGTCCCGCCCCCTCCAACGCTGTCCTTGCAGGACCGTTGCCCCCAAACTAGGGGTGGCCGGTCAGTCGATATCTCGGGAGCGGTGGGTGTCCTCAGTGGGAGCCTCGGTCAGCGGGGAGTACTCCGGCCGGCTCGCCGCGAAGCTCTTCCTCGCCGCGGGCGTCCTGACCATCGTCAACAACCACATCCCGCCCTTCGAGCACCTCGATCGCCCCGTCCTGTACGGGGTGGGAGCCAGTGCCATCGCGTGGGGGGCCGCGTGCTGGTTCCTCCCGTGGCAGAGGTGGCCGCTGTCGGCGACGCTCGCCCTCGGCCCCGTCGCGTTGGGCCACATCGCGGTGGCGAACCTCTTCGGCGGCGTCTCCGCCTACAGCTACGCCGTGTACTTCGTCGTCGTGTTCGCCTACATAGGCTTGACCCAGCCACCCCGGACGAGCCTCTTCATGTCCCCGCTCGCGACGGCTGCGTACGTCGTGCCGCCGATGCTCAACCCCAGGCAGGGCGCCGCCGCCGCCCTGTCGGCGACGGTCGCCATCCCCGTGTGCGTCCTCGTCGGGGAGGTGATCGCCCGCAGCTCCTGGAGAGCCCAGGAGGAGAGGCTGCTCGCCGAGCGTCGCGCGCACCTCCTCTCGTCGCTGGCCCGGTCCTCGGAGGAGATCAACAGCCTCGACCCGCTGCGCGTCATCGAGACCGTGATCGACACGGCCGCCGACCAGGGAGCCGAGGCCGTCCAGGTGGCGCTCTACGACCCGGAGGCCGCGGTGACTCGAACATTCATGGCCCGCAACCTCCCGCAGGGGTACAGCGGAGAGGAGTACCCCATCGATGCGGGGATCTCCGGACAGGTCTGGCAGATCAGACGAACGGTGGTCGTTGACGACTACGCGGCGCAGCCCTACGCCGACCCCGCCTTCGCGCGCGAGGGGTTCAGAGGGGTCGTGGCCACACCCATCTGGTCCGGCGGTCAGCTCGTGGCAGCGCTGGTGGCGGGGTCCCGACGTGCGAGCGTCTTCCGCGAGGAGGTCGAGATGTTCGAGCTGCTGGCCGCGCAGGCCGGCCGCGCCCTCGAGAACGCCGACCGGTTCGAGGCGGAACGGAAGATGGTCGAGCAGCTCGCCGAGCTGGACAGGCTCAAGGAGGACTTCCTCTCCAACATCTCCCATGAGCTGCGGACGCCGCTGACCGTGATCGAGGGCAACGGGGTGACCCTGCGCGACCGATGGGACGAGATCGACCCGGCGACCCGGCGCGACCTGCTGGACCGGCTCAACCGCAACGCTCAGACCCTGAGGCAGATCATCACCAACCTGTTGGACTTCTCCCGCCTCCAGGCCGGCCGGATCAGCGCACACCCGTCACAGGTGAACCTCGGCGAGCTCACGACCTCCGTCGCCGCCAGGCTCGGCTCCCTCTTCTCGGACCGCGAGCTGCAGGTGAAGGTCGAGTCGGCCCGGACGGTCGAAGCGGACGGGATCCTGATCGAGAGGGTCCTCGAGAACCTGCTCTCCAACGCGTCGAAGCACACGCCCGCGGGGACGAACGTGGTGGTCGCCGTGAAGGAC
>DATLFR010000152.1 GCA_035540895.1 Actinomycetota bacterium
GAGCTCGTCGGCGGCCCGCAGGTCCTCGAGCGCGGCCGCGGCGTCCCCCGACGACGCCCGGGCCATGGCGGACGCCATCAGCGCGGTGGAGCGGTCGAGGTACGTTCCGCCGTCGACATCGTGGACGCGACGGGCGGCCGCGATGGCCTCGTCGCTGCGGCCCCCCGCGGCGAGGGCGAGGGCGAGCAGGCTCCAGGTCCGGGTGACGATGCCGGGGTCGTTGGACTCCTCTGACGCGGAGCGCAGGAGCTCGATCGCCTCGTCGGTGCGCCCCGACTGCAGCAGAGCCAGCCCGATGGACGCCTCGACCTCGAGCTCCCGCTCGCGCCCGAGCTCGTAGGCCATCGAGGCGCGGAAGTCGTGCGGCACCTCGTCCGGCTCGCCGAGCTGCAGGGCGAACGCGGCGCTCGTCATCCTCGTCAGCTGCTTCATCGCGGGGTCGTTGGCCGTCTCGGCCGTCTGCCGGGCCTCGGCCAGACGGTCCCGGGCCTCGTCGACCCGGCCGGCGATAGCGAGCGCACGCACCGCCAGGAGCCCGGCCTGGACGGCCCCCCAGGGGTCGCCGATCTCGCGGAACCGTTGAAGCGCTCGCTGCGCCATCTCCACCGAGCTGGCCGTGCGGCCGCTCCAGAGGTGGACGGAGCCGAGCAGGACGAGCATCATCGCCTCGCCCCACCGGTCCCCGAAATCCCTGGACTCCTCGAGGACCATCTCCCCGAACGACTCCGCCTCGTCCAGCCGACCCTGGTACATGCGGACCCAGCCCAGGAGCCCGAAGACCCAGGCGAGCCCGCGCCAGTCCCCCACCTCGGTGAACACGGCCGCGGCCTCGGTGAGCCACTCCTCCGCGGGGGCGGCCTGTCCGCGCATGAAGGCGCTCCAACCGAGGTGCTGGAGCGCCCAGGCGATGCCGCGCCGGTCGTCGAGGTCGCGGGCGATGTCCAGCGCCCTCGTGAACGATGCCTCCGCCTCGTCGGCGCGGCCGCGGAAGAGGTTCGACAGGCCCAGCAGCCTCAGCGCCGATGCCTCCCCCTCGGGATCGCCCGCCTCCCGCCAGGCGGCCAGCGCGTCCTCGAGAGCGGCGACCGCGGCCTCCTGACGCCTCTCCTTGTGCAGCACATCGCCCAGCACGGTCTTCGCCCTGGCCACCGCCCGAGCGTCCCGCCCGGGCGAGGCCTCGGTCAGGATCGCCTCGGCCTCAGCGCGGGCGTCATCGAGTCGGCGCCGCGTCGCCTGGATCGCCGCTCGCCTCGCGCGCAGGTCGAGGTGGCGGGGGTCGTCGGGTGGGACGAGCTCCAGCATCCGCTCGATCAGCAGGACGGACGAGGCGAGCGCCTCCCGCGTCTCGGCGGTCACCACCGCCCGCTCGAGCGAGGCGATCGCGCGCTCGGACACGTCGTCGGGCACGCCCGCGACCGGGCCGAGCGTTCGGACCGTGGCCGCCGCAACCGAGTAGTGGTGAGCTATCTGCTCCGGGTGGTCGTCGCCGCGGGAGGCGAACCACTCGGCCAGACGCGCGTGGCGCAGAGCCCGCTCACCGCGCGTCAAAACGGCGTACGCCACCTCGCGCACCAGGTCGGACTTGAAGGAGAACTCGCCGTCCGACACCGCGAGCAGGTCGTCGGAGACGAGCAGGTCGAGGTCGGGGGTCGGGTCGTCCGCCTCCCGCTGGGAGGCGAGCCACGAGAGCGCCTCGACCGGTCCGGACTGTCCCAGGACGGCCGCGTCCGCGAGCAGGTCCCGGAGCCCGGGCGTGAGGGAGTCGAGACGGGCCGAGACGAGCCCGCGCAGGGTCACCGGGAGGTCGCCGGACGGCTCCTCCCCGGCCAGGAGCAGGGCGAGCTCCTCGACGAACAAGGGGTTGCCGCCGCTCCGCTCGACGAGCACGTCGAGCAGGCGATGGGGGACTTCGCCGCCGAGGAGGGTCCGAGCGAGCTCGACGGTCGCGGCCTGGTCGAGCGGCTCGAGGTTCATCAGCACGAGGTCGTGCCGGCCCGGCGCGGGCGTCCACCGGTCCCTCACCTCCGGGCGCGCGGTGGCCACGACGATCACCGGCACCCCGCGGACGCGGGACAGTAGGTCGTCGATCAGCTCCAGGACGACCGGGTCCGCCCAGTGGAGCTCCGACAGGACGATCGAGACGGGACGGTCCGACGCGAACCGCTGCAGGACCGTCCCCAGCGACCTGAACGCGTCCTCCCGGGCACGCTGCGGGTCGACGTCGCGCATCGTGGACCGCACCCCCATCAGGTAGAGGAGCCCGTCCGCGAGTCGGACCGTCTCCGACGCCTCCACGTGCGCCCTCATGACCTCGCCCACCGCGTGGCGCACCTTCTCCACGACCTCCGGGCCGGCCTCCTCCGAGCCGATGCCGATCGCCTCCCGCAGGGCCTCTCCGACCGGCCAGAAGGGGTTCGCCTCCCCGTAGGGGACGCACCGGCCGCGGTAGACGACCGCGCCGTGCTCGGCGGCCGCCCCTCCCGTCACCTCCTCGACGAGACGCGACTTGCCGAGCCCGGCCTCCCCTACGAGGACGACGAGCAGCGGCCGGGCCCGGTGGACGGCGGCCGCGACGGACTGCCTCAGCATGCCGAGCTCGTGGTCGCGGCCGAGCAGGGGCGCCCGAGCCCGCCGGGGGCGTCGTCCGGGGAGGGTGACGGGCTCGATCGCGCGCCATACCTCCACCGGCTGCTCGCGGCCGCGGGCCACCACCTGCCCGAGCTCCTCGTAGCGGATCACGTCGCGGGTGGCCTCGTAGGTGTCGGCCCCCACCAGCACCGTCCCGGGCTCGGCGATGGTCTGCAGCCTGCTCGCCGTGTTCACGACGTCGCCCATGGCCGTGTAGTCGCCGCCCGCGCGCAGGCCGCCCACCAGCACCTCCCCCGTGTTGACCCCGACGCGGAGCTTCACGTCCACGCCCGTCTCGCCGACGAGGGACAGGGCCGTCTGCTGCATGGCGAGGGCCGTCCGGACCGCCCGCTCCGGGTCGTCCTCGTGGGAGATGGGGGCGCCGAACAGGGCGAGCATCCCGTCTCCCACGATCTTGTCGACCCGGCCACCGTGGGCGGTGACGTCGGAGGCGAGCCGCTCGAAGCAGCGGTCGACGAGCCGCTTCACCTCCTCCGGGTCGCGGGTCTCGGACAGAGCGGTGAACCCGACGATGTCGGCGAAGACGACCGAGACGATCCGGCGTTCATCGGACCGGATGGTGGTCGCCGAGCCGCAGGACGGGCAGAACCGAGCTTGCTCGGGTACCGCGGCGCCGCACGAGGGGCAGGACATCTCCCCTCAGTCTAGGCCCGTACCGCCCACCTTGAGACGCAGGGCCCCCGGGAGGACCCGGAAGGTGGCCGGGGTCGTCCCCAGGACCTCACCGTCCGCCTCGATCAGCGCGGGTGGATCGCAGGTGACCTCCACCACCGGCCCTCTGAACTCGGCGATCCTCGGGTGCGGCAGGTGGGTGCCCTTGAAGACCTTGCCGATGTTGCGCACGTAATCGGGCTTCGAAGCGGTATGCACCTGGACGTCGAGCAGTCCGTCGGCCGGGTCGGCCGCCGGCGCGACCCTCATCCCACCCCCGAAGACCCGGGCGTTGGCCACGACGAGGTTGGTCAGCCGGCCGTCGAAGGCGGCGGCTCCTATCCGGACGGTGGCCCGTCGCCGTTCGTACCGAGGGAGGACGAGCCAGAAGGCGACGAGGTACAGGGCGGGTCCGAGCGCGCGCGGGAGCCGGGCTGCTCGATCGACGACCTCGGGTCCTATCCCCACCTCGGCGATGTTCGCGAGGTAACGGGTCCGGGAGCCTTCAGGTGTGGTGTAGGTGACCTCGGCGGCGTCCACCGCGACCGCGGGTCGGGGGTCGGCTATCACCGCACAGGCCTTGGCCAGGTCGTGGGGGATGCCGAAGGTCTTCACGTAGTCGCACCCCGAACCGAGCGGCAGGACCCCCAGGATGGGGGGATCGGAGGGGCCGCCGGGAGCGAGGAGCCCGTTGACGACCTCGTGGACGGTGCCGTCTCCCCCGGCCGCGACGACGAGGGGCTCCCCCCTGTCGCGTGCGGACCGGGCGAGGTCCACGCCATGCGCGGGTCCCTCGGTGACCGCCACCTCGGCGTCGAGACCCGCGTGGCGCAGGGCCGCGGCCAGCCGGGCGCCGTCCGAACCCCTCCCCGCCTTCGGGTTGGAGATCACGTAGGCCCGCATCTACGCACCCAGGTGTCGGTGCAGGAAGTCGGCCACCTTCGGGTAGGCGTCGAGGCGGTTGCGCAGCTTCGCGAGCCCGTGTCCCTCGTCGTGGTAGACGAGCAGCTCGCTCGCGACGTCCTTCTGCCGCAGGACCTCGTGGATCTGCTCGGCCTCCCCCAACGGGACGCGCGGGTCGTTCGCCCCGTGGATGATCATCAGGGGAGCCCTCATCCTGTCCACGTGCGTGATCGGCGAGACCTCCACGAGGAAGTCGCGGTCGCGCTCGAGCGACCCGTACTCGCGCTCCCGGAACCGGCGCCGCCACGGCGCCGTGTTCTCGAGGAAGGTGACGAGGCTCGAGATGCCGACCACGTCGACGCCCGCCGCCCACAGCTGGGGCTGGAACGCGAGCCCGGCGAGCACCATGTAGCCGCCGTAGGACCCCCCCATGAGCGCGGCCCGACGCTGGTCGATGCCGCCCACGCTGCCCAGCCACGCATGGAGGGCCTCCAGGTCGCGCACGGAGTCGAGACGCTTGCGCACGTCGTCGAGGTGCTCGTAGCGCTTCCCGTACCCGGTCGAGCCGCGCACGTTGGGCGCGGCGACCGCGAACCCGTGGTCGACGAGGTACTGGGTGACGGGGTTGAACGCCGGGACGTACTGCGACTCGGGGCCACCGTGGATCTGGACGACCACTGGGACCTCCCCCCGGGAGCCGCGGGGGCGGAACAGGAAGACGGGGATCGACTCCCCGTCGAATGAGGGGAACCTGTGCAGCTCGGGCTCGACCAGCGCGTCCCTCGGGACGGGGCAGGGGCTGTCCGTCAGCCGGGTCGTCTCGCCCGTGGTCAGGTCGTGCACCCAGGCGTCGCCCGGCTCGACCGGGGAGACGAAGGAGAAGCAGGCGTGGCCGCCGTCCTTCGTGAACCGGACGCCACCCACCTGTCCGCGCCCCGGGAGCGGGAGCTCGCCCCGGCGCCGGAGGGTGTGGGGGTCGTAGAGCTCCACCCGCGAGTAGCCGTCCTCGTTGATCCGGACGGCCAGGGTCGTCCCGCCTTCGTCGATCGAGCACGCCGCGTCCCAGTCCGGTTCGATCACCGGGTCGACCCGTCCGCTGGACATGTCGTAGCGGTGCACCGCCTCGAACTCCCGATCGACGCTCGCCGAGAAGAAGAAGGCGGACGAGTCCGGGAGCCAGTGGGGGGCGCCGACGTAGGCCTCGTCCGTGTGCGGAGCGACCTCGACCGTCGAGCCGTCCGCGAGGTCGATCAGGTGGGCTTCGTTGTCCCCGCTGCGCTCCGTGAGCCTGGCCACGGCCAGGTAGCGGCCGTCGGGCGAGAACCCGCTCGCGTCGCACCAGCCCCCGGGAGCCCAGACGCACCTCTCCTCCCCGGTCCCCAGGTCCCGCACGTACACGTCGAAGTCGGTCCCGTTGCGCCGGTTGGACGAGTAGGCGAGGAGAGCGCCGTCGCGGGTCACGCCGCCGACGCGGTGGATGTGTTCGGGGTCGTGGACGAGCTCGCGCAGGTCGCGTCCACCGTCGTCGATGAGCGATATCTGGAGCCGCTCGTTGCCGCCGACGTCGTGCTGCAGGATCACGTCGTCGGTGGTCGGCATGTACGACCCGGCCACCGGCTCGTCGAAGCCTGTCACCTGCTCGAGCTCGCCGCCCGTGCGAGCCACCCTGTACAGCTGGCTCGTCCCGGTGAGGTTCGACGAGACGAGGACGCGGGAGCCGTCCGGCGAGAAGCCGTTCGCGCCGGCCGAGCGCACCTCGAGGAAGTCGCGGATCGGGTGTGGCATCAGGGGATAGATCCTATAGGCCGAGGTTGCCCGGGTTCAGGATCCCCTTCGGGTCGAGGGCGTCCTTCAGGGAGCGGAGGAGGGTCCAGCCCGGCTCCCCGAGCTCTTCGCGCAGCCACCGAGCCTTCAGCCGGCCCACCCCGTGATGGTGCGTGATCGTGCCCCCCTCTGCGACGCAGGCCTGGAGCGCCCGCTGCCAGGTCCCCTCGTACCGGGCGCGGGAGCCGGGCTCGTCGGTGTCCTGGACGGCGAAGGTGAAGTAGAGGCACGCCCCGTCGGGGTAGACGTGGGAGGCGTGGCACAGGACGCCGAGCGACCCAGGTTCGAGCGCTGCCCGGACGCCGGCGTACAACCGGTCGATCACCGACCAGCCACCGGCGACCTCCATCGTGTCCACGATCGCGTTCGGACCGAGGGGGCCGTCGGGGCGCATCACGTCGAGGAAGGTCCGGACCGCGTCATGGCGGTGGACGAGCCAGTGCTCGGCCGGGCCGGACCCGAGGTCCTCCCCGCCCAGGAGGGCAGCGGCCGCCTCCTCCTCGGCTCCCGCGAGCGGACCCTCGAAGACACACACCAGCACGCAGCCCGTCTGGCCGGGGAACGACCAGACGGTGTCGTCGGGGTCGTAGAGCCGGACGACGGCCGGGCGCAACCCCTCCTGGACGACCCGCCTCACGGCATCGAGCCCCTCGGTGAACGATCCATACCGGAACGCCCTGGGCCGCCTGGGGGACGACCGGACGACCCGCATCGTGGCCGCCACGATCACCCCGAGCGCGCCTTCCGATCCGAGGAAGAGGCGCAGCATGTCCGGACCCGCCGCGGAAGCCGGGTGTCCGCCGAGCGACACCCGCTCCCCCGCAGCCGTGACGACCTCCAGCCCGGACACGAGGTCCTCCGCCTTGCCGTACCGCGTCGAGAACTGTCCGGCCGAGCGACAGGCGAGCCAGCCGCCCACGGTGGAGATGTCGAAGGACTGGGGGTGATGGGCGGCGGTGAGCCCGTGGGGGTCGAGAACGTCCTCGTACTCCGGACCGAGGGTCCCGGCGAGGGCGGTCGCGGTCATGTCCCGCTCGTTCACCGTGACGCCCGTGAGCGAGGTCATGTCCAGAGCGACGACCTCTCGCCCGGCGAGCGCGTCCCTGTCCACCGATACGCCGCCGCATACGCCCGACCGCGCTCCGGCGGCGATCGCGGCCACCTCGTGGGAGGTGCACCATCGCAGGAGCGCGCACACGTCCTCGGGGGTGGCCGGACGCACCACCGCGTCGGGGAGGGCGAGCTCGTCGTCGGCGCGCTCCCGGGCGATCTGCAGCGGCCACATGTCCCGGGCGTAGGGACGGGTCTCGGGCCCCGAGAGCACCCGCCCCGGGAGCAGCCGCTCCAGCTCAGACGACGCTCGAGTAGGCAACCACGCCTCGCTGCACCGACGCGACCGCCTCGGTCAGCGTCTCGTGGAGCTCGCCGGTGTCGACGACCTGGCGCAGCTGCTGGAGGAGGTCGACCACCTGCTTCGTGGCTCGGACGAAGTCGCCGGCCGTGGTCTCCCGTCCGTGCAGCACGTCCTCCAGGCTGGCGCCGCTCGCCCACTCGTGGATCGTCGCCATGAACCCGGGGTCCGGCTCGGCCAGCAGCTCGACCCCCTCCCGGTCCTCTATCTCCTTCAAGGAGTTGTAGAGGTTGGCGATGCGGCGCTGGTAGCGCGACAGGTGCGGGGTGGGCGCGCTCTCGGGTTCGTCGCGGCCGCGGGCCTCGTAGGTGAAGAGCGACGCCACGGCGGCGAGCTCCTGGGGGTCGAGCCCCGCGAACCACCCGCGCTGGAGGCACTCCACGACCAGCAGGTCGGCCTCGTTGTAGACCCGGGTCAGCACCTCCCCCTTCGGGGTGATCGTCCACTCTTCCACGTACCCGAGCGCGCGGAGGACGTTGAGGACCCGCTCGAAGGTGCGGGCCAGGGTGTCGCGCCGCCTGCGGACACGCTTGCGGAGCGACGCCGCCTGCGAGATGGCGCGCTCCAGCTCGTCGGCCCGACCGACGTGCCTCTCGGCATCGGGGCAGGCGTGCACAGGGTGTGACTGGTAAGCCTCGACGAGCTCCCGCACCTTCGCCCGGGACGGGGGGGCGGGCGGCCGCTTCGCCTCGACGTCGGAGAGCATCCGCAGCAGGTCCCGGCGCACCTTCGGTGAGCGCCACGACTGGCCTCGCAGGGGGATCTTCGCGATCGCGGTGGGGGGGGTCCGGAAGTCGCGGGCCGTGATGCGGCGGAGCTTCCGGTCGGTCGTCATTATCGTCAGCCGGGGGACGGTCCCTCCGGCCAGCCGGGGTTGCTCCAGCACGAGGGCGCGTCCGAGCTTGTCCCCGGTGATCACGTCGCCGGGCATGAGCCGCGAGAAGGCGTCCCGGACCGCCTGGGAGCCGCGCTCGGCGTGCAGCGCCTCCTCGGCGGCCAGGCGCAGGCGCCGGTACTCGGCGACGTCACCGAGCTCGCAGGTGGCGCCGTCGCGCAGCTCCTCCACCTCGGCCTCCTTCGCGGCGAGCTTGCGCTCGGACCGGACGACCTCCCGGTCCGTCGTGTACTGCGCGAAGGACGAGTTCAGCATCCGGACGGCCGACTCGGGGTCGTAGGACCGGACCAGGTTCACGGCCATGTTGTAGGACGGCCGGAACGAGGAGGTCAGCGGGTAGGACTTGACCGTGGCCAGGGTGGCGACCTTGTCCAGCGGCACCCACGGGTTGAACAGGACGACCGCGTACCCGAGCGTGTCGATGCCCCGCCGGCCCGCTCGCCCGGTCAGCTGCGTGTAGTCCATCGGGGTGAGCAGCTCGTGCTTCTCGCCGGTGAACTTCGAGAGCTTCTCGATGACCACCGTCCGAGCCGGCATGTTGATGCCCAGCGACAGCGTCTCGGTGGCGAAGACCAGCTTGACGAGACCCATCGCGAACAGTTCCTCCACGGTCTCCTTGAAGACGGGGAGCATCCCGGCGTGATGCGAGGAGATGCCGCGGGACAGCGCCTCGACCCAGGCGTCGTACCGCAGGGCCCGCAGGTCCTCCTCGGGGATCGACGAGGTGCGGACCTCGGCGTACTCGCGGATGCGGTCGGACTCCTCGTGGGTGGTCAGGTCCACCCCCGCCCACGCGCAGGCCTCGACCGCCTTGTCGCATCCGGCGCGCGAGAAGACGAACACGATGGCGGGGAGCATCTTACGCCGGTCCAGGGTCTGGGCGAGCTCGGGGCGGGTAGGGATCAGCGCGTGCTCGTTGCGTCGGCGCCCCCGCGGCCCGGGCCGGACGGCGCCGGCCATCCCCCGCTCCCACGCACGCCGCAGCCGGGGGTGCACGGCCGTGTCGTCGTCCTCGTCGAGCAGCGGGTAGAGCTGGTCGCCGAGGAGCACCTGGTTGCGCAGCTCGACCGGACGGGTCCGCTCCACGACCAGCTCGAGCTCCCCGCGCAGCTCCCGCAGCCAGCCCCCGAACTCCTCGAGATTGGAGACGGTCGCCGAGAGGCAGACGACCCTGACCTCCTCGGGGAGGTGGATCAGCACCTCCTCCCAGACCGCGCCGCGGTAGGGGTCCTGCAGGTAGTGGACCTCGTCCATCACGACGAACCGCAGACCCTGAAGTGTGCTGGACCGTTCGTACAGCATGTTGCGCAGCACCTCGGTGGTCATGACCACGAGGGGCGCCTCGCCGTTGATCGTGTTGTCACCCGTGAGCAGCCCCACGTTGGCGGCCCCGTGGCGGGCGATGAGGTCGCCGAACTTCTGGTTAGAGAGCGCCTTCAGGGGCGTCGTGTAGAAGCACTTGGCTCCCATCCGTAGGGCGAGCCAGCACGCGTACTCGGCGACGACCGTCTTCCCGGAGCCCGTGGGAGCCGCGACCAGGGCGGACGCACCGCGCTCCACCGCCCCGACGGCTTCGACCTGGAAGGGGTCGAGGTCGAAGGGGATGGAGTCGATGAAGGACGCGGCGGTGCGGTCCATGCCTGTCGAGTTTAGCGAGGGGCCGCCCGGATCTCGGCGACGGACGCCGTCACCTGCGCAGCAGTCGCGAGAGCCAGATGCAGGACTCGAACAGGGCGTAGAGCGCGCCGGACAGGATCATCATCGAGACCGGATCCGGCGGGGTGGCCACGGCACCCACGACCGCGATGACGAGGACGACGTGGCGCCGGTACCTGGCCAGCTGCTTCGAGGACACCGCCCGGCTGATGGTGAGGAACATGAGGACGATCGGGAACTGGAAGGTCAGCCCGAACACGACGAGGTACCGCAGCATGAAGTCGATGTACTGCCGAGCGGCCAGCAGCGGCACCACCTGCGGACCCGTGATCCGCGGGCCGATCAGGAAGGCCATCGCCTGGGGCAGCGTGTAGAACGCCACCCAGATCCCGACGCTGAACAGGAGCATGCCGCTGATGACGAACGGGATCACGTACCTCTTCTCCTGGGCGCGCAGGCCGGGGGCGATGAACCGCCAGACGTGGAAGAGGACGAACGGGAACGCCAGCGCGAACCCTATGTAGAGCGCGATCTTCAGGCGGAGGCTGAAGGCGTCGACCGGGCTCGTGACGATCAGCTGCCCCTCCGGCAGATAGGGCTCGGCGGGCTCGAGGAGGATCCGGAGGGCATCCCGGTAGGCGAACCAACCCGGGATGGCCCCGATCGTCAGCGCGCCGAAGATGTACATCAGTCGCGTGCGCAGCTCGGCGAGGTGCTCGAGCACGGTCATCGCCGCCTCGGGGCTGCGCCTGGGGCGACGCCGGATGCGCGCCACGGCTCAGGCTGGGGGGTCGGCGCCGTCCGACGGCTCGTCGCGCGGGGCGTCGAGGTCCGCGATCGTGGGGAGCGTGGGGGCGACGGCGGGTCCGGACTGGGAGCGGTCCGGGGGCGGCCTCATGTACGGGAAGTTGGGATCGGCCTCGTCGTCGAGGGCGAAGGTGGTGCGGACCTCGTCCTGGAACTGTCCCGAGACGCGACGGACCTCCCGGATGGCCTTGCCGATCTGCCGCGCGACCTCGGGGAGCCGCTGAGGACCGAAGACGACGAGCGCGATGACCATGATGATCATGATCTCCGACCACCCGACCCGGCCCATGGGGTCAGTCTACGGTCCGGCCGCCGAGCCGGTCCCGGCGCTGAGCGAGGATGTCCACGCCGCGCCGCAGCCGCTCCGTCTCGGCCTCCACCTCGGCGAACCGGTCCATCGTGCGGCGCAGGGAACGCAGCGGCCCCAGGCCGGACGCGGCCACCGCCCCCAGCACGACGAGGGAGGCGAGGACGACTATCGATGCCAGGGCCAGGGCGCTCACCCACCGAGTCTGACATCACCCGGGGGGACGCGGATGACTATCGCCCCCGCGGGCGTCCGGGCTCCGAACCCGTCGATCAGGAGCATCACCTTGGGCGGGTCGATGTCGCGCAGTTTCAGCGACGGTTCGGCCTCGACCCGCGCGGCGTCGGCGAGGGCGCGCCTGCGGATCTCCGACACCCCGGCCCGGCGCCCCTGGTGACGGAGCCGGCGAGCCCCCTGGCGCAGGAGGCTCTGGGTGCCGTGCGCGTTGCCCCGCTTGAGGTGCTCGTAGCCCACCGAGACCTGGATCAGCCCGTGGAGCAGGTCCCGGCGGGGGCCGGACGCCCGCCGCCACACCTCCTCCCACTCCTCGTGCGTCTCGTAGAAGGCCCGCCGGTTGAAGAGCCTGGACCCGGCGACCAGGTGCGCATGCTCCTCGGCCGCCGTCAGTGGGTGCCGGGCCCGGCGCTGAGGTGGCGCGCGCCTCACGCCGGGCTCCCGCGTCTCAGGCGCCCACGACCACGCGGGCGGGGTCGGCCAGGGGCGAGAGGTCGCCGCGCAGCCGGCGCTCGAGGACGGCGAGGTTCACGACGTCGTCGGCGTTGTAGGCGAGCAGGGTATCGAGCGCGCCGCGATCTCCGCGCTCCCAACGATCCCACAGCTGCATGGCGTCGATCCCGTTCAGACCGCTGACCGTCCGGCCGATCCCCAGGGTCGCCTCGACGCCCTTCAGACCGCCGCGCAGCCGGCGGGTGCGACACAGGGTGGCCAGGTCGATCGACCGGTACCTCGACAGCAGGTCGAGCCCGAGCTGGCGCTCGAGCACCGGCAGGTCGAAACCCTCCCCGTAGTAGGTGCAGAGCGTATCCACGCCGCCGAGGGTCCCGGCCAGCCGGGGACCCGTCACCTCGGTTCCCACGAGCTGGACGAGCTCGCGTCCGGAGACGAGGACCCCGACGACCGTGATGCGGCCGTCGAAGGCCGTCTCGATGTCCAGGTAGGCGATCACGCGTCCGAGCCTAGCCACGGCCGCGGACACCGGGTGGGCTGGGGGAGCCGCCGAAGGCCGTGCGACGCGCTGGTCGCAGCACCCTGGGGAGGGAGGCGGTCGTCCGGCGGCTCCTCCAGCCCACCCCGTCTACATGGCGGCGGACTCGTACGCGCGCAGCCGGACGGCGACCGTCTGGAGCATCTTCCGGACCACCGAAGGCGTCTCCGCCAGCAGCGACGAGAAGCTCCGTGCGTCCAGCACGAACAGCGTCATCGGGGTGAGCGCCTCGACGGTCGCGCTGCGCGGACCGCGATCGAGCAGCGCCATCTCGCCGAAGAACGCGCCCGGACCGAGCTCTGCCATGGCCCGCCCGTCGAGGGTGACGGAGGCCCGCCCCTCGGCTATCACGAACGCCTCCCTCCCCGGGCTCCCCTCACGCGTCAGGACCGTCCCCGCCGGGACCTCGACGAGG
>DATLFR010000153.1 GCA_035540895.1 Actinomycetota bacterium
GGAGCTTGCTCATCAGGTCCGCCCGGGTCATCTGCAGACGGTCGAGACCCCGCTCTGACACCTGCCCGTCGTGCACGAGGATCACGGGCTCGAAGTCGGTCAGCCTGCGGGCCTTCCCCGAGCGCCGTCTCACCGCAGCGACGAGCCCCTGGAGGGTCAGCAGCGTGGCGAGCCCGGCCGTCCCCTCGGCCACCGAGACGCTGGGGTTGAGCGACGCGTTCGCGATCATGCTCCCGATGGCCACCGTCACGACCCAGTCGAAGGCGGACATCTCGGCCAGCGTGCGGCGGCCGGCGAGGCGCAGCCCCGCTACGGAGATGACGTAGAAGACGGCCGTGCTCACCGCCACCACCAGCAGGCTCGATGCTTCGTCGGGCAGGAGTCCCATATGGGGGGTTCTGCCCCGAGGGAGGGGCTTCGGAACCTAGTGGTCCCGGCGCGCCCGGACGAGCGGGAGCACGAACCAGATCGAGACGGTGATGACCGCCACCACCGCCGTGGTCACCGCGGCCAGCGCGGTGGCGTAGACGAAGGAGGTCACGAGGTAGACGCTGCAAGCGATGGCGAGGGCGAGGAAGACGGCTCCCGCGATCGCCAGGCGCGACGAGATCCTCAGCACCCCCTCCTTGTCGTGCTGCCGCCAGCGGAGCCGGTGCATGACGCTGGGCCCGATCAGCAGCGGCGATGCGATCCCGGCGGAGAGGAACGCCGCGAAGTACACGCCCCTCTCGACGGCGCTGACGCTCTCGAAGTTGTCGCTGAACGGCAGGATCAACAGGAAAGCGAACAGGACCTGCAGCCCCGGCATCGAGACCCGCAGCTCCTGCAGGAGCTCCTCGTACTCCTGGTCGAGCTCTCTCTCCGATCGCTGGGTCATGGTCTCCCGGTTGGACGCCGGCCTTGCCGTACCTGAGCCTGTATGTCCGGACGCGAGACGAGGATAAGAGGAGCGAGCCATGTCCTTCAGCGATGTGACGCCCCCCCAGGGAGGAACCATCTCCATCTCGGACGGGGTCCTGAACGTCCCCGACGACCCCGTCCTCCCGTACATCCGGGGAGACGGGACCGGCCCGGACATCTGGAACGCCTCCCAGCTGGTGTTCGACGCGGCCGTCGAGAAGGCGTACGGCGGCTCGAAGAAGGTGACCTGGTTCGAGGTGTACGCGGGCCAGGACGCGTTCGACCGCTTCGGGACCTGGCTCCCGGACGACACGGTCGAGGCCTTCCGCACCTACCTCGTGGGGATCAAAGGCCCCCTGACGACGCCGGTGGGGGGCGGGATCCGCTCGCTCAACGTCGCGCTGAGGCAGATGCTGGACCTGTACGTATGCCTGCGTCCGGTGCGCTGGTACCGCGGGGTGCCGTCCCCGGTCCGCCACCCCGAGAAGGTGGACATGGTGATCTTCCGTGAGAACACCGAGGACATCTACGCGGGGATCGAATGGGAGGCGGAGACGCCTGAGGCGAAGAAGGTCATCGAGTTCGTCCAGGACGAGATGGGGATGCGCAAGATCCGCTTCCCCGAGACGAGCGGCATCGGGATCAAGCCGGTCTCCCGGGAGGGCACGGAGCGCCTCGTCCGCGCCGCCCTGAACTACGCGATCGCCAACGGGCGGTCATCGGTGACCCTCGTGCACAAGGGCAACATCATGAAGTTCACCGAGGGAGCCTTCCGGGACTGGGGCTACGAGCTCACGCGCAAGGAGTACGAGGGACGAGCGGTGGGTTGGGACGACTGCGGGGGGAATCCGCCGTCCGGGCAGATCCTCGTGAAGGACGCGATAGCCGATATCGCCCTGCAGCAGGTGCTGACCCGACCGGACGAGTTCGACGTCATAGCCACCATGAACCTCAACGGGGACTACCTGTCCGACGCCCTGGCCGCGCAGGTCGGCGGGATCGGGATAGCCCCGGGGGGCAACATCAACTACGACACCGGACACGCCGTCTTCGAGGCCACCCACGGGACGGCTCCGAAGTATGCGGGTCAGGACAAGGTGAACCCGTCCTCGGTGATCCTCTCGGGCGTGATGATGTTCCGCCACATGGGTTGGAACGAGGCGGCGGACCTGATCGAGGCGGGGATCGAGCGCTCCATCTCCGAGTCGGTCGTCACCTACGACTTCGCCCGGCTCATGGACCCGCCGGTCGAGCCGGTGAGGTGCTCGGAGTTCGGGCAGGCGATCGTGGACCGGATGTCCTGACGCGGGTCGGGGCCGCGCGCGCGGAGCGCGCGCGGCCCCAGGGTGCGGTTCAGCTCGCCAGCGAGAACACGCGGCCCGCGTCATCGAGCCGGGCCGCGACGATATCCGCGCAGAGGCGCAGGGCCTCGGCTTCCTCCTTGAGCTGGTGCGAGGCGGGCGGCGGCCAGAGCGCCTCGACGCCCGTGGGCGCCGACGGTTCCGCGCCGGCCGCGTCGGTCTGCAGCTGGACGAGGGCCTCCCGGAGGGCGCCCATCTGCCGACGGACGTCCTCCGCGAGCACCTGCGCCCGCTTCAGGGCCTGCTTGGCCTGACGGCGCTCACGTGCCAGCTCGGTCAGGACTCCGGAGTGCCGGATGGTCCATCCGGCAACCGCGCCCGCCGTGACGCAGACGGTCGCACCGAGACCGCTCGTCCGCAGGAGTTGCCCAAGGATCTGATCGTTCACACGAACCCCCATCTGCTCGTCTTTCGCCCCGACGTCCCGGGCAGATGCGCATCCGTTTACTCGGCGCTCACCCTTCGCGCCTGTCTCCCCAACGGGGGTTCGAGCCCGGTCCCCCGAGGGTCGGTCTCAAGCCCCTCGGGGGAGGTTCCTCCCCCAGCCGGCGGGGCACGATCCGGACCTACGTGGCGGTGAACGAGCGGAGGAACCCGCCCATCGCGCGACGACGCTCGCGGACGTCCCAACCGGCGCCGCGCAGGGTCGCGATCGTCGTTCGGTCGAGGTGGCACCCTTGAGTAGCGCGCGACCAGAGGGGGTCCAGCCGCCGCAGGATCCCCGACGCGACGCGGCTCTTCGGCAGGACGTGCTCCACCCCGACGAGCCGCCCCCCGTCGGCGAGCACCCGCCTCATCTCGCCCGCTGCCCGTTGCGGGTCGCGCACGGAGCAGAGGACGAGCGTCGAGACGAGCGTGTCGAGGGCGGCGTCCCGGAACGGGAGCGCCTCGGCTTCCGCGCAGACCAGGCCGGCCCGCGAGGCGCGTCCGGATCCGCGTGCGTACCGGAGGCCGTCGATGTCGGGGTCCAACAGGATCGGCCGGACGCCCGGCGGGTAGTGGCGCATGTTCCGCGCCGTCCCCGCGCCCACCTCGAGGGTGCGTCCACGGGCAGACCCGGCCGCCCAGCGGCGCCAGTCCTCGAAACCGAGACGGTCGAGGACCGCGCACGACGCGTCGAGCATCGACGCCGTGCGGCCCCCCTCCACGGGGAGCCCGGCTCTCCGCCAGGCCGAGAACCCTCCGCGCAGGACCCACGCCTCGCCCGCGGTCCGCCGCGAGGCGGCGACCGCTCTGGGGCCGTGCTGGCAGACGAGCACGACGGGTCGGCCCGCGCCGTCGATGCCGCGACGCATCGCCCGGGGGAGCGGCACGTGGTACGAGCCCGCGATCCGGCCTCGGCGGTGTTCGGCCGTGGTGCGCACGTCCACCAGCACGGGCTCCCACCCGTCCCGTAGGCGGCGCGCCAGCTCTCCGGGTTCGATCCGGGCCACGTCACACCTCCGGCGGGCTGATCTCGTCGAGCTCCCGTCCGCGCGCCTCCGGGAGCCGGGGGAAGAGCGCGACCGCGGCGAGCAGCGGTGCGGCCGCGGTGAGTGCGACGGCCGGTCCGATCCCGCCCAGGGGATCGGAGAGGGCGCCCGCCGCCACCAGCCCCACGACCGACCCGGCGACGCCGAAGACGAGCAAGGCCGCGCCCGCGGTTCCGCGGACCTCGGTCGGGAAGAGCTCCGTGTTGAAGGCGGCCAGCGAAGGACCGGCCAGGGCCGCCGCCGCCGTTGAGGCGAGGAGCATCGCCCACAGGACAGGGCCCCCGAGCAGGAAGAAGCCGGCCGTCGTGACGGACATGACCACGACCCCCCCTATCGCGGCCGGTCGCCTGCCTCGCGACTCCGCGAGCCGACCCCCGACGTAGACGGCGACCAGCGCCGGGATGGACTGGGTGACGGCGCGCAGCAGGGTGATGCCCGTCCCCGAGAACCCGCGCTCGTTGGCCAGGTAGCGGTTCGTGAACTGGGACGAGGGGGCGAAGAACAGGTTCAGCAGGAACGCCGCTCCGGCCAGGAGGAGGAAGCGGCCGCCGTAGATGGGGTCCACGACCTCGCGCACCCGGCCCCGGCGCTGCGTCCGGGCCGCGATCTCGACGTAGCGGCGGGTCTCGCCGAGGCGCCGAGAGATGCCCGGCAGGAAGAAGAGGCCGAGCCCGCCGACGGCGAACAGGAGCCGCCAGGCCCAGGGGGCGAGGTCCGTCACCGGCAGGAGCGCGGCGCCGAGCACGAACCCGAAGCTGCCGGCCAGGCCGGTGACGGCGAGCGTCCACGCCCGGCCGCCCTCGGGCGCCTCCTCGGTCGCGGCGATGAAGCAGACGATCGAGGTCAGGTTGACGGACCCTCGGACGAGCACCTGCATCACCCCGAGCACGAGGACGGAGGGGGCGACGGCGGACGCCAGGCTGGCCGCGGCCGCGAGACCGGTGGCGACCAGGATCATGAGCCGGCGGCCGCGGCGGTCCGCGAGCGCGCTCCCGACGAGGGCGACGAGGGCGCCGACGCGCGTGAAGCCGGTGAGCACCCCGAGCTGGAAGTCCGAGGTCCCGAAGGAACGCGCGATCGGGTCGATGGCCTGTGTGAGCAACGACCCGGCGTAACCGGTCACGGCTAGGACGAAGGCCAGGGTGGCCATCGTGGCCGCCTGGTCCGGCGACAGCGCCGCCGGGGGAGCCCAGAAGGCTCTCCTGGGCGGAGGGGGGGCCGCCTCACCGGAGGCCTGGCTGTCCAGGACCGCGGCCAGATGGTGGAGCCGGCGCCTCACGTCGCGCCCCAGGGGAGGTCCGAAGAACCAGCCGAAGTAGGGGATCGGCGCGCGGTGCGCGGCCAGCTCGAGGGTCGAACCTCTCAGGGTCGCCCGGACCTCCCCCTCCACGAAGAGGTCGGGGCCCGGGGGCAGGGTCGCGTCGTTCCCTCCCAACGCTCGCAGGACCGGACCCGCGGGAGCGACCAGGGTCCGGACGACGCGGATCTCCTGGGTCGGGCGCATGGGGCGCCAGCCTACCGGGCGTGGTATGGGTTGCGGAACCGATACGAGGAGGACAGCCATGCCGAACCCGCCGTCCGGGACGCTCGACCCCACGAAGGACTACAAGGCGACCCTGCACACGTCCAAGGGCGACATCACGGTAGAGCTGTACGCGGGCGACGCCCCGATGACCGTGGAGAACTTCGTCAACCTCGCCCGCGAGGGGTTCTACGACGGGACCACCTTCCACCGCGTGATCCCGGGGTTCATGGCCCAGGGCGGGGACCCCACCGGTACCGGACGCGGAGGACCCGGCTACACGTTCCGCGACGAGTTCTCGTCGCGACGCCACGACGCCGCGGGCGTGCTCTCGATGGCCAACGCGGGGCCGAACACGAACGGGAGCCAGTTCTTCATCACCTTCGGCCCGACCCCTCACCTCGACGGCAAGCACACCGTGTTCGGAAAGGTCGTCGAAGGGATGGACGTGGTCGACTCGCTCTCAGAGCGGGACCCGTCCCGGGCCACGGAGCCGGGAGACCGGATCGAGAAGGTGACGGTGACGGAGGGGTAGGGGGGCCGAGCCCCAGACCCCCCCTCCGTCGGGGGCCGTCAGCTCACGATCAGACGGGTGGCCATGTCGTCCTCACCCGGGTTCTTCGCGTCGCTCGTGTGGGGCTTGCAGTACAGGACGTAGGTCCCGGGCCGATCGGGGACGCGGATCTCGACCGACCGCCCTGCGGTCAGGCCCTCGTCGACCCCGAACGCCTCGACCGTCGCCGTGTGGAAGTAGGGGTCGTCGTTGCGGACGACGATCTTGGATCCGCCTTCCACGCGGACCGGCCCCTCGAAGGCGAAGTCCTTAGCCGCGATGACCGTGTCGGCATCCGCGACGCTCGAGCGCCCGGCGAACGTGAGCGTGCCCGTCACGAGGGCAGCCAGCGCCAGGGCGGCCACGAAGACCCGGATCGCCACGGCCTCCCCGCCCACCGCCTCGGCCGACCGGTGTCCGCGGCGGCCGGCCACGATCGCTGCCACGCACGAGACGATGGCGATGAGCGCGCCCGGGATGACCATGAGGCCGGGCAGGACGTCGAAGAAGCTCGGGAAGTGGGTCAGCCCGAAGGCGGTCCAGAACATCGTGCCCGCCCCGACCAGGGCTCCCACGATCCCCACGACCTTCGACCAGGTGCCGAACCTGTACACCAGGAAAGCGCAGGTCAGGACGATGGCGGCGACCGCGGCGAAGAACCCGGTCTCCTCGCCCATGTCCATGCCCCACAGCGTCGCCGTCGTCAGCATCAGGACGGGTGCCAGCCCCTGTACGAGCAGCCCGAGGGAGGCGAGGCGCGTCCACCGCGTCCGCGTCCGGGTCTCGGGTGCGAGCTGTACTGCCTCCGTGACAGCCATCTCTACCTCCTAGCGTCGTTGACCTACCGACAGCATCCGGAGGTGCCGTTACGGGACCGTTACGGCTCCCGGGAAAGATCTTTCCGGGCGGAGGCAGGAAGATCGGCCCGGACGGCGTATCCTTGAACCAGTCTTGCACTGGGGAGCGCTCAGGAGGCCGCGGTTCTGGGGACCGCGGCCTTCAGCTTTTCCCGGAGATGCAGGAACCGGGTCCTGGGGAGACCCGGTTCCCTACGCTGCTGAGGGGGTGCGCTCGACAGGTGAAACGCGCATCCCGTGCCGAGCCGTCGGGGGGGAAGCAGGGATCGGCTCCCGATGCGGCGAACCACTCACACAGTCTTGGATGGGGAGAGCGCTCCCGGGAGGCCGCGGATCTGGGGACCCGCGGCCTCCGTTCATGTCCCGGAAAGGGTGGAACCGGGCCCTGGGGAGGCCCGGTTCCTACGCTGCTGAGGGGGTGCGCTCGACAGGTGAAACGCGCGCCCTACCCCCAGCCGTCGGGGGGGTTCGCGCTCGGGAGTCCTTCGATCAGGACCCGCTTACCAGACCGGTCCGGCTGGAGGAGACCGTGCCGTCCAGGTCCGTGGCCAGCAGCCCCTCCAGAGCGTCCGCGGTCCCGCTCCAGTGCTCCAGGAGGATGTCCTGCGGGATACGGCGCAGGACGGCGCGCAACCCGACCGTGAGCACGACGATGTCGTCGAGCTGCCCGGCGAACGGCACCCAGTCGGGGACGATCTCGAAGGGCAGGAAGACGTACGCGCAGATCGCGCCCAGCGCCACCCGCTGGTAAGTGGGCACGCGCCCGTCGCGGACGATCCGCCAGATCAGCTGGGCCAGATCCGGCAGGATCCGGGCCCAGTCACGGAGGTTGGCCGGGTCGAAGGTCCTCGGAACAGGTGTTGGCATCTCATACCTCCCGTCTCGGCTGCCCGGATCGTACCCCCGGCCCCGGAGATCGACGCATCACCCCGCGCCGAGCGCGTGGACCAGGATCTGGAGCCCCATCTCCAGCTCGGCGTCGGAGGCGTTCAGCGGCGGGATCAACCGCAGGACGGAGTCGCGAGGCCCGCAGGACAGCACGAGGAGCCCCTCCTCGAGGCACCGGTGCCGGACCCGCGCGCAGGCCTCGGCGTCGGAGAGCTCCACCCCCACCATGTACCCCAGGCCGCGGACCTGCGGGGCGTGGGCCCGTAGCCGCTCTACGATCGCCGGACCCGTCTCCCGGACGCGCGGCAGCAGTGCCTCCCGCTCGACCACGTCCATCACGGCGACGGCGGCTGCGCAGGACACGGGGTTGCCCCCGAAGGTGGTGCCGTGGGTGGCCGTCGGCCACCGATCGAAGAGCTCCCGGGAGGCGACGATCCCGCCGAGGGGGAACCCGTTGGCCACCCCCTTGGCGAACAGGACGACGTCCGGGTGGACCCCGTGGGTCTGCGCGGCGAACCACCGGCCGGTGCGTCCGGCTCCCGTCTGCACCTCGTCGAAGACCAGCAGGACGCCGTGCCGGTCCGCGCGCTCGCGCAGACCTCTCAGCCAGGCGACCGGCGGGACCACGTAGCCTCCCTCCCCCAGGACGGGCTCGACGACCATCGCGGCGACCGCGTGGTCCAGCAGCTCGTCTAGGGCGGCGAGCGCCGCCTCGACCTCCTCGGGGGAGTGGCAGAAGGGGGCGATGGACACGCCCGGCAGGAGCGGGTCGTAGCCCTCGCGGTAGCGGTCCTTCGCGGTGGTGAGGGAGACGGCTCCCATCGTCCGGCCGTGGAACCCGCCCCGGAAGGCGACGATGCCCGGCCGCCCTGTGGTCCGGCGGGCCAGTTTGATCGCCCCCTCGACGGCCTCCGCTCCGGTGTTGCAGAAGAAGATCCGGGGGTCGTCGATGAAGGGGGTCCGGGCGATCAGTCGCTCCGCGCACTCGATGCCGGGTGCGTGCCGGGCGACCACTGAGGTGTGGACCAGGGTCCGGACCTGCCGTTCCACGGCGGCCACCACGTCAGGGTGGCAGTGGCCGAGGTTGGTCACCGCGATGCCGCACGCGAAGTCGAGGTACCGGCGTCCCTCGACGTCCGTGAGCCAGGAACCCTCGCCGGACGCGGCCACGATATCGGTCATCCGGGCCAGGACCGACCCGATCGCGTCCGCATCTCGTTCGAGCCACGTGCGCACCTGCTCGGGGGAGACGGCCATCACGACCCTCCCGGACGGTTGTCGATCTGCGCCCGCTGCAGCCGCCCCGAGTAGTCGATGTACACGCTCTTCACCTCGGAGAACTGCTCGATCCCCCGGACACCCGCCTCTCGGAACCCGTTGCCGGTGTGCTTCGTCCCGCCGAACGGGAGCTGGATCTCGGCGCCGATGGTGGGCGCGTTGACGTACACGATCCCCGAATCGACCGCGTCGACCGCCCGCAGAGCGGCGTTGATGTCGCGGGTGTAGACGGCGGTGGACAGCCCGTAGGGGACGGAGTTGGCCACCACGACCGCCTCGTCCAGCGAGCCCGTCTCGATCACCGACAGGACCGGCCCGAACACCTCGGTCCGGGCGATCTCCTGGTCGGGGGCCACGCCCCGCAGGACCGTTGGCGCATAGAAGGCGCCGCCCTCGCACCCGTCGATCGAGACGATCTCGCCGCCGCAGACGAGCTCGGCTCCCGCGTGCACGGCGGCCTGTACCATCCCGTGGATGCGCTCCGCCGACCGCCGGTCGATCACGGGCCCCATGTCTGTTGAGGGGTCGGTAGGGTCGCCGAGCCGCAACGCACGGGCCCGCTCCGCCACCGCGTCCACGAGACCGCGAGCCTCGGGATGCAGGAGCAGCCGGGAGGTCGAGGTGCACCGCTGGCCGGAGGTCCCGAACGCGCCGAAGACCGCGCCGTCGCAGGCCAGGTCGAGGTCGGCGTCCGGCATCACGATCATCGCGTTCTTGCCCCCGAGTTCCAGGGACACGATCCGCGGGCCGCTCTCCATCGCCCTCGCGGCGACCATCCGTCCGGTGGGGACCGAGCCGGTGAAGCTCAGCGCGCGAACCATCGGGTGGGAGACGAGAGCGGCCCCCGCCTCACCGTGGCCGTGGACGAGGTTGATCAACCCGGCCGGGACACCCCCCTCGACGAGCGCGGCGACGAAGGTCTCGGCGCAGAGCGGGGTGTTCTCGGAAGGCTTCAGGACGATGCCGTTGCCGGCCAGGAGGGCGGGGAAGATCTTCCAGGCCGGGATGGCGACCGGGAAGTTCCAGGGGGTGACCATCCCGACCACTCCGACCGGCTGCCGGGTCGTGTAGGCGGCTTTGTTGCGCAGCTCGGACGGGTGGACGCTGCCGATCGCCCCGCGCCCCATCCCGCCCACGAAGACGGCCATGTCG
>DATLFR010000154.1 GCA_035540895.1 Actinomycetota bacterium
GGTCTCCCCCCTTCAGGCGTACGACCCGGCGGCCGGCCAGCCCATGGGAGACCAGGATCTCGTCGATCGCCGCCTGCTCGATGCCGCCGCCCGGGCTCTTCCCGACGTCTATCCGCACGGCATCGGCGGGCGCGAGGTCGAGCAGCGAGGGGTGGACCAGCCGGTCGTGGACGACCACCTCCGCCTCGGAGAGGACCTCGGCTCCCCGGCGCGTCAGCAGTCCAGGGTCACCGGGTCCGGCGCCGACCAGGTGGACGATCCCGGGCGGGCCGCCGTCCATCGACGATCAGGCGGACCAGGCCAGCCCGCAGCCGGTGTTGCCGAGCCGGGTCCGGGGACGTCCGCCGCCGCCCACCTGCAGGCCGTAGAGCATCCGGTCCCCCGGAGCCAGGTAGATCCAGGTGCCCGACGGGTCCCAGACGGGGGTGGGGCTGCAGTCGCGGGCGGTCCGTCCAGAGGTCAGACGGTCGAACGAGACCTGGCGTCCCTCCTCGTCCAGGACGACGAGCGCGATCGAGAGGGCCTCGGCCTCCCGTCTCTGCCGCAGGGTGACGGCGATCCGCCGCCCGTCGGGCGAGAAGGCCGCGGACACAGCCTCGTAGCCGCCGATCTCGGCGACCGCCATCCGGGCGCCGTCCCAGACCGTGGGAGCGCCGCCCGATGTGACGAGGGCCGAGCGGGCGCCCGGACCGACCGCCAGTACCTGGGTCTCCAGGGGCAGGACGAGCGAGGGCGCCTCCCCGCCCGGGCCGACGGAGGCGAGGTGTCTCCCCTGGGCGCCCCACGATTCGGCGGCGGCGCCGGTCGGGGTCTGGTAGACGGCCACCCACTCGCCCTCCAGGACGTCGCGCGACGGACCGGCGAACGCCCACCGGTTCAACCGGCCGACCTCGTCGAGGACGAGGAGCGAGGAAGGCGTCTCCCATGCCACGTCGAGGGCGGGGAGCCACCCGAGGGGGACCCCGTCGTCGGGCAGGGCGGTGGCCAGCCACCGGTCCGACGAGTCGACGAGCGCGGCGATGCTGCCCCCCAGCGCGCGGAGGCGGGTCGCCGAGCGCCCGGCCGCGCTGACGCTGACCGAATGAAGCTCGAGCCGGCGCGCCGGGTCGACCGCCCCGGTGTCCAGCGCGCGGCGGACGATCATGAGGTCGGGGTACCCGCGCGCCCTGTCCTCCACCACGTACTCGAGAGCCGTCTGTGGCGGCACGGACATCGGCTCCGCCGGCGGGTTGAGGGGGAGCGCGCGGGTGCGCGTCCCCATCTGTCCGACCGCCATCCCGGCCAGGAACACCAGGAGCCCGAGCACCAGCGACAGCAGCTGCCGGGGCGGGACCGCCGGCCTGTTCATGCGGTCGAAGGCCCGTCGGAGCCGTCGCGGCACCTTCAGCTGAGGCAGGGCCCCGCCCGAACCGGTCTCCGGCGTATCGGTGAGGTCGGCCATCTCCACCAGCTGGGTGCGGCACCGTGGACAGGATGGTCCGGAGGGGAATATCTCGTCACAGGCCGGGCACCAGGGCATGCCCGATCCTACCGCGGGCCGGAAGACCCCCCGGGGCGTCCCAGGTCCGTGAGCAGGGGTCCGGCTCCCGCCTCGAGGAGCGCCTCGGCGGCCGCGCGTCCGACCGACCCGGGGTCGGTGGACGGTCCGGTCCGAGAGGCGCGCACGACCCGCGCCCCGTCCACCGATCCGACGAAGGCGTCGCAGGCCAGGCCGCCGTCCTCCAGGCGGGCCCACGCGCCCAACGGGACGGTGCAGCCGCCCTCCACCGCGGCGACGAGGGCCCGCTCGGCCTCGAAGGCCGCCCGGGTCGCGTCGTCGTCGGCTCCCCTCACCCAAGCGAGGTCGGAACGGACCCGGTCGGAGGCGGCCTCGATCGCGATGATCCCCTGTCCGGGGGACGGACAGAAGGTGCGGGGGTCCAGCCACTGGACGATGACGTCGGCGAGTCTGAGCCGCATGAGCCCAGCCGCGGCCAGGACCGCGGCGTCGACCTCGCCGTCCATCACCTTGCGGACCCGCGTCCCCACGTTGCCTCGCAGGTCCACCGGACGCAGCCCGGGCCACGACTCGCCGAGCAACGCCCGGCGACGCACGGACGACGTCCCGACCCGGGCGGACGCGGGCAGCTCGCCGAGCCCGCCCCCCGTCCGCGAGACGACCACGTCCCGGACGTCGGCCCGCGGCAGGACCACGCAGATCTCGAGCCCGGACGGGTGGGAGCCGGTCAGGTCCTTCGCGCTGTGCACGGCCACATCGACGCGCCCGTCGGCCAGCGCCTCCTGGAGCTCGGAGGTGAAGATCCCCTTCGTCCCGATCTCGGTGAACGGACGGTCCACCACGACGTCGCCGGTCGTCGAGATCTCCACGAGCTCCGTCTCGACCTCCAGCCCGACCGCCCGTCCGGCGTCGCGCAGCGCCGATACCGCGAGCTGAGCCTGCGTGATCGCGAGGGGGCTGGGTCGCGTCCCGACGCGCACGCGCGCCGTCACGTGCCTCTGCGCCTGCCCGGACGCCCAGCCGTCCGCTGCTCGTAGAAGGCGAGGATCTGGAGCTCGACGGACAGGTCGACCTGACGGACGTGGATCGAGCTCGGGACGGTGAGGACGGTGGGGGCGAAGTTCAGGATCGAACGGACCCCGGCCGCCACCAGCCTCTCCGCCGTCTCCTGGGCGGCCGCGGCGGGCGTGGCGATCAACGCGATGGCGATGCCCTTCTCCTTCAGCGACGACTCCATGTCGTCGATGTGCTCGATCCGCAGGTTCCCGACCTGCTCGCCCGCGCGCTCCCGGTCGGCGTCGAAGAGGGCGCCGATCCGGAACCCGCGCTGCGTGAAGCCCTTGTAGCCGGCGAGCGCCTGTCCGAGGTTCCCCACGCCGACCAGCGCGACCGGCCAGTCCTGGGTGAGACCGAGCTCTCGGGAGATCTGGTAGACGAGGTACTCGACGTCGTAGCCGACGCCGCGCGTCCCGTAGCTGCCGAGGTAGGAGAGGTCCTTGCGGACCTTAGGGGGGTTCACCCCGGCCGCCTCGGCCAGCCGCTCGGAGGAGACGGTGGTGATCTGCTGGTCGGCGAGGTGTTGGAGCACCCGGAGGTACACCGGGAGCCGGGCGACGGTGGCCTCGGGGATCGGCTTCACCCGTACCCGCGCACCGCTGCGGGTTCTGTCCGACGGACGACGCATGACGGCGAATCCTAGCGACGGCCCGACTTAGTACACAAATTCACGAGCACACCCCGTCACACGTTCCAGAAGTCGAGCCCTGCCCCACCGAGCACCCGCTGCATCCAGATCGTTATGAGCGTCAGCCGGCCGGTGAGCATGAGCACCCCGACGCCCACGAGGACGAGGCCCCCCACCATCTGGATGGTCGCCGCGTGGCGCTTCATCCTCCCGCCGAACCGCACGAGGCCGAGCCCCGCCGCGACGAAAGGGAGCCCGAGCCCGAGGGAGTAGGCCCCGAGCAGGACGATCCCCTCGGTGAGCCCGCCGGAGGTGGAGGCGAGGGTGAGCGCGGCCCCGAGCGTAGGACCGATGCACGGCGTCCACCCGAAGGCGAACGCCATGCCGAGCAGGAAGGTCCTGCCGGCCCCGCCTCCCGGCCGCACGTGGAACCGCCGCTCCCTCAGCCATGCGGGCATGCGGCCGAAGACCAGCAGCGAGCCGAGCAGGAGGACGAAGATCCCCGACACGATCTCGAGCTCGCGCTTGTGGCCGATCAGGAACACGGAGATCACCGAGGCGCCCGCGCCCAGGGAGACGAAGACCAGGCTGAGTCCCCCGACGAACGCCAGCGTCCCCGGCAGCGCCTGGCGGACCGGCACGCGCTCGCCCGCCCCGGCTCCCGTCATGTAGCCGACGTAGCCGGGGAGCAGGGGCAGGACGCACGGCGAGAGGAACCCTACGAGGCCGGCCCCGAACGTCACGAGCATCCGGACGATCATCGACCCCACGGTACCGCCGGAGGCGGGCCTGTCAGTCGGGACGGGAGGGTCCGGACCGGACGAAGCCGAGGTACATGAGCCCCACGCCGACCGCCAGGCCGACGGAGAACGCCGCGACCATCCCGGCGCGCACGAGCTCGCTGGCCACGGCCACCACCACCACGCCGCCCGCGATCAGCGCCAACCCGACCGCGCGCCGGCGACGGACGGCTATCGACCAGGCGAGTCCAGCCAGGACGACGAGGGTCCCGCCGATGGAGAAGACCCTGGACAGCGTCCGGACCCCGGCCGGCATCACGTCCCGCCCGGCCGGGACGACCCCCTCGAGCGCCTCCGCCGCCCCCGGGAGCAGGGGCACGGTGGTGGTCGCCATCGTCGCGTACAGGGAAGCGGCGACGACGACGACGGTCGCGGCGAGAGCGAGCGCCCTGGGGGCGAGCAGCCATACCGTCCCGAGGCCGAGCCACACCACGTTCAGGATGGCTCCGAGCAGGTAGTAGGCACGGAAGGACGCCCCGGTCCATCCGAACCCGACCCCATGAGCCAGCAGCGCGGAGGCGGCCGAGAACTGCACGAACGCGAACGCCCACAGGGCGAGCGAGACCCGTCCGGACCGCCACGCCCCTCGAGCCGCACGCAGCGCGACGAGCCCGGAGACGACCGCGGCCACCAGCGGGAACAGGAACACGTCAGCGCAGCGCGCGCCGGAGGACCTTGCCGGCCGCGTTGCGCGGGATGTCGGAGACGAACTCGACGGTCCGGGGGACCTTGTACGGTGCCAGGTGCGCCGCCGCGTGCGCGACGAGCTGCTGCTGGTCCAGCTCGGCTCCCGGCCGCAGCGCCACGATCGCCTTCACGGCCTCACCGTGGTACGGGTCGGAGATCCCCACGACCGCGCAGTCCACCACGTCCGGATGGGCGACGATCGCGTCCTCGACCTCCTTCGGGTAGACGTTGAAACCCGAGACCAGGATCAGGTCGCGCTTGCGGTCCACGAGGTACAGGTCGCCGTCGTCGTCGAGGATCGCCACGTCGCCGGTCCGGAACCACCCGTCGACGAAGGCCGCCTCGGTCGCCTCCGGGTCCTCCCAGTACCCGCCGAAGACGTTGGGCCCCCGAACCACGATCTCCCCCGGGTCGCCCTCCTCAGCCTCCATGCCGTCGGGGGCCATGAGCCGCAGCTCGACGTCGGGGACGGGGCGCCCGACCGAGCCGGGTTTGGGCTGTCCGCCCACCGAGGTCGAGGTCAACGTGGGGGACGTCTCGGTCAGCCCGTACCCCTCCCAGATCGTGACCCCGAAGCGCTGCTGGAACCCCTCCAGCACCTCGCGCGGCAGCGGCGCCGCGCCCGAGGCGGCGACGCGCACCGACTCCCAGTGCGCGCGTCCGAACTCGGGCGGGAGCCCGAGCCAAGCCACATAGGCGGGCGGGGCTCCGGCGACGACGGTGACCTCGTGTTCGCGGATCAGCTCGGCCGTGGCGGCCGGGTCGAACCGCTCCTGCAGCACGATCGTGGCGCCCACGTCCACGGACAGGTTCACCACCACGTTCAGGCCGTAGATGTGGAAGAGCGGGAGGATGCTGAGGACCACGTCGCCGGGCCTGGTGGCGACGGGTATCCGCTTCATCTGCTCGATGTTGGCCCGCAGGTTCGCATCGGTGAGCATCGCGCCCTTCGGGAGCCCGGACGTCCCCGACGTGTACGCCACGAGCGCCAGCGAACCAGGCTCCCGGACGACGGGCTCGAACCCGTCCTGCGCCGCATCCTCCTCGCGCTCCGGCACGATCACGTGCTCGAGCGCTTCGACGGACGAGATCAGCTCGGGCACGGATGCGTCGGCGTGCCTCTGGGAGCAGACCAGGACCCGGGCTCCCGAGTTGGACAGGATGTGACGCGTCTCCGGGACGGTCAGCATCTCGTGGACCGGCACCACCGCCGCCCCCGCGCGCCATATCCCGTACATCCACGCGACGAAGGAGGGTCGGTTCGGGAGCCACAGCGCGACCCGGTCCCCCGGGGCCACGCCGAGCGCGGCGAGGCGCGCGGCCGCGGCCGTCGCCAGCTCGTCCAGCTCCCGGTAGCTCGTCCGGTGCCCCTCGAAGATCACGGCGGGCCGGTCGGGGTACAGCCGCGCGGTCTCGACCAGATCCATCTCTCTCCCTGTCAGCCGGCTAGCGGGAGACGGGTGGGGGATCTCCCGGGGACCCGGTCGAGGTGCCCACCACGCTCAGCCCTCCTCATCGTCCCCGCGGCCGGCCCCGACCCACAAGGAGGCCTCGGCTCCCGCGAACTCGACGATGAAGACACCGTTGCCCAGCTCGGCCGTTCCCTGCAACCCGGCCGGGAACCGGGGGAGCTGGATGACGCCCTCGATGGCGCGGGCATCCGCCGTCCGCTCCCGGGGGACCTCGGTCGCTCCCAGCAGCTGGAGCGTGAGCCGCGGCCTGCCCTCCTCGTCGTCCGTGACCACCCGCGGCAGGTAGCGGACGGGAGGCTGTCCCTGTCCCTCGGCGCCCTCGAAGCTCACCTCGACCCCCGACTGGGTGATCCGCACCTCGCGCACCGCAGGCACCCGAGAGCGGAGGTAATCCGAGAGGTCCCGCTCCACGACGTCGAACCGACCGACGACCTCCCGGCCGGTGACGAGCATCCGGGTCGAGTACAGCGAGCGGACGAGCGCCCAGGCCGGCCCGCGCTCGAAGGTCACGTCTCTCATGCGGAGCGTGAGGCGGTCCACGCGCAGCCCTCCGCGGGTCATCCCGAGGGCCTCCACCTGCACCTCGTCGAGCCGCTCTCGCACGTACGAAGGCAGGAAGGGCGACCCGCCCAGGTCGACGGAGGCCTTCTGGGCAGCGGTGGACCGAGCCAGGCCCGTGGCCGAGCGGGCCTCGTACACCTGGAGCGCGACTATGTCGGCGGCCACGAGGAGGCCGGCCACGACCACGAGCGTGACCAGGAGGTACCTGCGAACGCGGCGAGCTCTGAATCGCATCTGTGATGCCCCGTCGGCCCACCGTACGTATGCCCGCATCGGGTGGGAACCAAGCGTCCAACAGTATGACCGGGCCCGATGCGCGGCGGCCGCCGGTACGATACGCCCGTCCCGATAGCGGAGAGGATCAGATGCCGGAGCACCCGAGGTTGGCGGTCTCGACCGGCCCCCTCTGGCGCCTGTCGGTCGACGAGGTGTTCGCGGCGGCCAAGGCGGTGGGCGCGGACGGCGTAGAGATCCTCGTCTCCCAGGACAGGGAGACACAGTCGCCGGAGCCCCTCGAGAAGCTGGCCAACCGCCACGACCTGCCGATCGTGGCGATCCACGCCCCCCTGCTGCTTCTGACCCGCCGCGTCTACACCAGCGACCCGCTCGAGAAGATCCGGAGGACGATCGAGCTCAGCCGCGCGCTGGACGTGGGAGTGATCGTCCTGCACCCGCCCTACCTGTGGCAGGTGAAGTACTCGCTCTGGCTCCTGCACGAGCTCGAGGAGGCGGCCGGCGACCACACGCTCGTGACGATGGAGAACATGTACCCGACGCATGTGGGCGGACGGACGCTCGCGTTCCACCGCTTCCTGAGCCTCGACTCCCTACGTCGCTTCGACCACCTGACGCTGGACACGTCGCACCTCGCCGTCGCCGGAGAGGACATCGTCGACGCCTACCGCAGGCTGGCGGACAAGGTCGCGCACATCCACCTCTCGGACAACCGCGGCAAGGGCCGGGACAGCCACGCGCCCCTCGGCGAGGGCATCCTGCCCATCGCGGACTTCTGCCGCTCCCTCGACGGACCGGCCCTCCGGTCCATCTGCCTCGAGATCAACGCGGGGCCCGCGGCGACGGACCGCGGCCGCCTGGAGCAGGTGCTCGGGGCGTCGCTCGAGACGGTCCGGTCCAACCTGCCCGCGCCGTCCACCGAGCCCCCGGGTCCAGCCGCGACCTAGCCCAGCAGGGCGCGCTCCCGGGTCCGGACCCGATCCGCTGTCTCCCGGTCCGAGGCGAAGACGCGGATCCGCCGCACCCAGCGCTGGAAGCGGTCCAGGTCGTCGGATGCGAGGCCCGAGGCGTGGTCCCAGTCCGTGACCATGTCTTCCCCGACTATCACCGGGAGGTCCACCGCGATCCGGCGGGGCTCAGGGACGTCGATGAGCACGTCGCCCGGCGCCCCGTCCACCTCGGCGGCCCAGGAGTCCTCCAGCCGGGCGCGGTCGGCCGGCCTGAACCACAGGAGCTCGATCTCTTCGAATCGGTCGTGGTCGATGGTGAGCTCGATGGCGCGCTTGTAGAGCCTCCGCGAGCGCAGCCTCCCGGCCAGCGCGCGAGTGAGGTCGGGCATGTTCGCCGTCCCCAGGGCCGAGACGAGCGACTCGTCGTCGGCGCGCTCGAGGTCACCGGGGGCCAGGGCGCCCGCCCCGAGCGCCGTCTGCAGCGCACGCAGCAGCATCGCGACGGCCGACCTGGCCGCGTGGTGCCAGTACACGGTCGAGAACATCAGGTGCTTCGCGAACACGAGGGATTGCAGCGCCGCCACACCCTTGCGGTCGACGGCCAGCGCGGGCTGGCCCTCCGGGTCGCGCCATACGGTGAGTGCGCCTATGAGCCGCTGCACATCGACCGTGCCGTAGGGAACGTTCGCGCCGTGCGCGTCGCGCACCAGGTAGTCGAGCTTGTCGACGTCGAGCCCGGAGTCGAGCACGGCGCGCAGGAGCCGGTCGGTCTCCGAAGGCACCTCGTCCCCCGGCCCCGGACCCGCCACCAGCATCGCGACGCGCCGGGGATCGGCACCCCAGGAGCGCTCCACCACCTCGGCCAGCTCGCCTTCGACGATCAGGTCGCGCGCGATCTCGGTGTGCCGCCTCACCTGGTCTATCTCGAGCTCCTCGACGGCGTGGGAGAAGGGGTAGTGACCGATGTCGTGGAGGAGCGCGGCGGCGAGGAAGGCGGCGCGGTCCCCGTCTCCGATCGGCGGCGCCGCGGCTATCCCGGCCAGGCGGTCGAGGGCGAGGCCCGCGGTGTGGAACACGCCGATCGAGTGCTCGAAGCGGGTGTGGTGGGCACCCGGGAAGACCAGATGGGTGAACCCGAGCTGACGCACGCGCCTGAGACGCTGGAGCGCGTCCGTGTCGATGAGGGCGAGCTCGCGCTCCCCCAGCTCGATATCGCCCCAGATCGAGTCGCGGATCACCGTCCGTCCGGCCACGGCTCACCTTACGTTGCCGCGCGGTCCGGGTCCGCGCGACACTGGGCGCCGATGTCCTCGCTGGGGGGTACGCCGCTGTTCGCGGGGCTGGGGGCCGACGCCCTCGCCGCCCTCGAGTCGCGGGCCGTCCGGCGCCGGTACCGGGCCGGGAGCGTGGTCTTCTGCCAGGGGGAGCCGGGCACGAGGTGCTACGCGATCATGTCCGGTGCGGTCAAGGTCAGTGCGTTCAACCCGGATGGGAAGGAGGCGGTCCTCGCCGTCCTGGGACCGGGCGACGTGTTCGGGGAGCTCGCCCTCTTCGACGAAGCACCCCGTTCGGCCGACGCGCTCGTGATCGAGACGGCCGAGCTGCTCTCCCTGGACCGCGACGACGTGACGGCGGCCATCGAGCAGTACCCCCAGGTCTCCCTCGCCCTGTTGCGCATACTCAGCCGGCGGCTGCGCCGGGCCAACGAGGCCCTCCAGGACGCAGCGTTCTTCGACGTCGCCGGGCGCGTGGCGCGCCGGCTGGCCGACCTCGCCGACGAGCACGGGGCACCGGGCCCGGAGGGGACGGCGATCACCGTGCCGATCTCGCAGGAGAGCCTGGCCAGCATGGTCGGCGCGACGCGCGAGAGCGTGAACAAGGCGCTCGCCAACCTCGGGCGCCGTGGACTCGTCTCTCGCCGCGGACGAAGCTACGTCGTCCCGGACACCCAGGCGCTGCGCTCGCGGGCCCGCTGATCAGCCCAGCGGCACGTCGTCGTGAAGCGGGGCGTCGACGACGGGGAGCAGCATCCGCGACCGTCCCGGCCCCGTGTGGACGGTGACGACAGAGGTGCCGAAGCTCACGTGGTGGGGCCCGGCGGTGGACACCTCGAGCGAGAGCCTGTCCCCGGCCGGCACCCAGTGCGCCATCGTGAAGCAGGACATGGGGAGGCTCATCTCCTGCCCCGGGATCACAGGCGCGACGGTGGTCACGCCGTGCCGGAGCTGGGGTTGGATGGCGCACGTGCTCATGTGGTCGCGCGCCCCCTCGGCGTCGATGCGGTACAGGGTGGCGACGAGGTGGGTGACCTGGCTGCTCACGACCGACGCGTTGAGGGTTAGGGAAGGGAGACCGAGCAGGACGGTGTCGCGGGGCACGGGGTCCGACGTGAACCGGGCGAACCCGCGGCCGAGGTTCGTGGCCACGGCCTCGGCCGTCGTCGCGAACACCACCTGGCCCGCCTGAGGGCCGGGGCCGAGCGTCCGGTCCGCGGACAGGCCCAGCTCGAGCCGCCGGGAAGGGGGGCCCCATGACCCGGGGGTGACGACCTTGGCCTCCCCATGGGGGGGGCGTCCGGGCGGGCCCGCGGCACGACCGTTGAGGAACGCCTCAACGGCGGGACCCGTGTCCACGTCCCGCTGCTTCAGATGACGGTCGAACCAGGCGTGCAGGGCGTACTGGAACTGGGCGAACCGGCACGTCGGGTGCGTCCGTCGCCGGCCCAGGGTGTCCACGCAGGCCGTGACGCTCCCGCCGTGGTCCCACTGTCCGATCCAGACCTTGTCTCCCGGCCGCACGTGGCGACGGGCGAAGAACCATTCAGCGGCGGGTATCCGGGCCGCGTTGTCGTTCACGCCGTGGATCATGAACACCGGGATATCGACGTCCGACGCCTGCGCGGTCCAGTCCCGCTGCGCGTGCCACAGCTCGTACTGTCCGGTGACCTGTCCGGACCCCGCCAGCAGCGCGGTGCTCGTCCAGCCGCACCCCGTCTGCGGGTTCGGGGCGGCTCCCCAGTTGTCGCCCGTCCCCCCTCCGCCGGTCACCGGCACCGGCGGTGACCCGGGAGGGAGGTCGCGTTGAAGGGCGAGGGACGGGTAGGCCGCCATCGGGCCCACGTACTGCAGGTTGTACGGGACCCCTCTCTGGAACTGGTGGTCGTACATCGACGCCAGGCCCGCGCTCGGGACGATCGTGACCAGCCCGCGGGGACGCTGGGCGGCTGCGACCGTCGGCGTCGACCCCACGTAGCTGTGTCCGGTCATCCCGACCCGCCCGCTCGACCACGGCTGCAGAGCTGCCCACTCCACGATCTCGTAGAGGTCGCGCGCGTCGCGGGGGCCGAGGTGGTCGAGGCAGCCGGTGGACCGGCCCGTGCCGCGGAGGTCCACCATGACGACCGCGTAGCCGCGGGGGGCGAAGTAGCCCGTGAGCCCGAGGGGCTGGCCGTTCGGCGACCTCGGGTCGGGGAAGATGCGGTCCCCGATCCTTCCCGCCAGCGTCCCGTGGTAAGGGCTCGCCTCCAGGATCACCGGCCAGGGTCCGTCCCCATGGATGCCGGGATCGGGTCTGACGACCTCGACGTACAGACGGGTCCCGTCCGACATCTCGACGTGCTGCGTCCCCCGGACGACGTGCGGGTGGTCCGGGGTCGAGAGCTGTCCCCGCATGGCCACGTGGTCGGCGGGCTGGGCCGCGGCGTCGGACCCGGTCAGGGCCGCCGCGACGACGACGAGGGCGGCGACCGCGGGGCGGATGCGGAGCTTCATCCCGGGGGGGTTTCTCCGCGCCGCCGGCTAACCCTGCTCGCCGGGAGCCAGCCTCCTCAGCAGGTCGGCGGTCGGGGGTCCGTAGAAGGAGAGCACGGCGTGCTCGGCTCCCGCCTCCTCGAAGGCGGCGAGGGTGTCCGGGAGCCGGTCCGTCTGCTCCGGGTCCGAGGGGAAGATGAACAGCTGGACGGACCTGCGGATCTCCGACGGCTCCCGCCCAACCGCCCCACAGTGCTCGTCCAGCACCCCGGACAGCCGGGCGAACTCCGACGGCTCCATCCCGAGCCCAGGGGCGTTCCACTCGTCCGCGTGGCGCGCCACCACCCTCAAGGTCTTCCTCTCTCCGATCCCGCCGATCACGATCGGGAGCCGGGCCTGGACCGGCTTCGGGATGCATCTGGCTCCCTGGAGGGTCCAGTTGGGACCCTCATGGTCCACGCGCTCCTCCGTCCAAAGGCCGCGCATGATCTCGCAGGCCTCGTCCAGCATCGCGATCCGGCGTCCCGCGCTCGGGAACGGGAACCCGTAGTCGTGGTGCTCGGGCACGTGCCAGGCGGCGCCCATCCCCATCTCCAGCCGCCCCCCGCTTATGTGGTCGACGGTGACGGCCATGTTCGCGAGCAGGGCGGGATGGCGGTAGGTGACCCCGGTGACCATGCACCCCACCCTGGCCCGTCGCGTCACCGCGGCCATCGCAGCCAGCGTCGTCCAGCCCTCCAGGGTCGGACGGTCGAGGTCGTCGAGGCCGTAGAAGTGGTCGTAGGTCCAGATCGCGTGGTAGCCGAGGTCGTCGGCTTCGCGCCAGAACCGGTCCAGGACGCCGTACTCGACCGTTGGGGCCAGCTTCGCCGATCTGAGCATGGGGCTCGATGATGCTCCGTCGCGTGCTAGAACCACAACGTGACCGTCCGCGCCTGGTTCACGATCTCGGCCGTCCTGCTCGTCGCGCTCGCGGGGTCGTCGCTCTTCTGGTTCCTCCGTCCGGCCGAACCGCCTGCGCTCTCGGCCTCCGTTCCGGAGGCGAGGCTGGAGGGCTCCCTCGTCCGCTCGTGCTGGCCGCAGCGCGGAGGAGAGCTCCGGTGTGAGTCGCGGGAGGCGCCGTCGCCGGCCGGAGCGCCCGTGATCGCCCGGTCGGGGGATATCCGCGTCGTGGCGCTCCTCCCGGTCCAGCCCGAGCGCGGCACGACGAGGATCGTCGAAGCCCGGACGAGGCGGACGGTCGCCGCCACCCGGTCGTGGCAGGAGAGGGTGCCGTACGAGCTGGAGGCCGGGACGTGGGTGCTCGAGGCGGAGGCCCGCTTCCCCGACGGTGCCTACGTCAGGTACGCGTTCCCGTTCAGGACGCGCTGACCCGGGCCCTCACCCAAGGATGGACCGCCGCAGGCGCAGGTTCTTGAGCAGCGTGCGCTGGATCGACTGTCGGACCTGATCGGTGACCTCGAAGACGGCCATCGGGTCGGACGCGGCGTCCTCGGGAAGGTGGGCCGTCTCGACGGGCTCGCAGAACTCGATCACCCACTTGGAGGGGATCGGGAGCAGACCGAGGGGGCCGAGCAGTGGGAACTGCGCGGTGATCGGGAAGTACGGCAGTCCGAGGAGCCGGGCCAGGGGTCGGAGGTTGGCGACCATCGGGTAGGTCTCCTCGCTCCCGACGATGGCCACGGGCACGATCGGGGCCCTCGCCTGCATCGCGACCTCGACGAACCCGCCGCGCCCGAACCGCTGAAGGCGGTACCTCTCCTTGAACCGTTTGCCTACCCCCTTGAACCCCTCGGGGAAGACCGCGACGAGCTCTCCCGCTTTCAGGAGGCGCATCGTGTCCTCGACGCAGGCGACCGTGGCCCCCGTCTTCCGGACGACCTGGGAGAAGAACGGGATCGTGAACCCGAGATCGGCGACGAGCTCCCTCACATGGCGGTGCGGCTCGTGCTCCCACACGACCCCGCGCAACACCACGCCGTCGAGCGGGATCGTCCCGGCGTGGTTGGCCGCCAGGAGGGCGGGACCGGTCGACGGGATCCTCTCGTTGCCTATGACGTCGACGCGGAAGTAGGACCGGACCAGGGGCCGGATAAGGGGGAGCAGGAGCTCGGTGAGTTCGCGGTCGAACCCGAAGACGTCGATCTCGTACTCCCCACGCATCCTGCGCCGCAGGAACTCGAAGATGTCCGTCACGTCGCCCTCGGCGAGGGAGCCGAGGGACGGGGGGAGCCCGCCGGTGGGAGCCCGCGACCCGCTCGACGGCTGGTGTATCCGGCAGAACATGGAGCCCTCGACGGCGCGGTTGCGGCACGGCTGGCCGCGGACGGTCACGGCCCGGCACCGGTCCGGCTCGTCTCGGTTGATCGGAACGACCTGCGCCTCGGGCATCAGAGGTCCCTGGGTCCGCGTCCCCGGGTGGAGGCCAGGAACCGCTCCTGACCCTTCCGGGTGAGGAAGTCGTGCAGCTCCCGCTCCCAGGCGGCCGCCTGCTGGGTCCGAGTGACCCGGCGCAGGCGCCGCTCGGCGTAGAACTCTCGCACCGCGTCCCGGGTGGTGTAGCGCGGCTCGAACCCGAACGTCTCGCGGAGGCGTCGCGTGTCGGCGACCCTCCCCCAGTGGATCAGACGCACGACGTGGGGCGGGATGCTCAGGCCGCGTCCCGCCAGTCGCAGGAACGGGGCGGCCGCGCTCAGGACGGGCAGCGGCATCGGCAGCTCGAGCCGTCCACCCTGACGGATCACCTGCGACAGGTACATCACGCCGTCTCCCGACGCGTTGAACACTCCGCCCACCGGCCGTTCGAGAGCCTGGACGAGCAGGTCCGTCGCGTCGTCCTCGTGGAGGAACTGCAACCGAGGGTCGAACCCCAGGATCGTCGGGACCACCGGCATCATCAGGTAGTTGGCCAGGGGGGTGTCCGCGCCCGGACCGAGGATGTTGGCGAAGCGGAACGTGGTCATCTCGATGTCGCGGCGGCGTCGAGCCAGTTCGCGCGCGTAGGTCTCGATCTCCTGGGAGTCGCGGCCGAACGGGTCCGTGCGCGAGGACCGCATCATGTCCTCCGTGAAGACGGCCGGGTCGTTGGGGTCCGCCCCGTACACGGCGGTCGACGACCGCACGATCAACTGCTTCACGGTCTCCGAGCGCTGGATCGCCGCGAACAGCTGCATCGCGCCTATCACGTTCAGGTCGTGCATCGCGCCGCGGCCGCCTGCCTCCCCGGGCGTGGAGTACAGGTTGAGGTGGACGACCGTGTCGATCCCGGTGGACTCGATGATCTTCAGCAGCACCGGCTTGCGGAGGTCCACCTGCAGGTACTCCGTGCGCTGGAGGTCCCCCGCGGGCGGAGCGAGGTCGACCCCCAGGATGTACTCGACATCCGGGTCCTCCTCGAGGCGCCGCGCGAGCCTGTGGCTGAGGAACCACCCGATGCGCGTGATGAGGATGCGCCTGCCCAATCCCGAGTCCTTCCGCGATCGTCCCAGGAGAGCCCGTACCCCCGAAACCTACCGATCGAACGCGTGCGCGATCAGAGGGGGGTGGGGGTGATCCTCTTCGGTGCCGGGTTGCCGCCGTCGACGAGAGGACGCCGCGGGGCAGGACCGAGCTACTTCTTGTTGAGGCGCTCCCAGCGCGTCTTCTTCAGGAGCTTCTTGTGCTTCTTCTTCCGCATCTTCTTGCGGCGCTTCTTCAAGACGGAACCCACGTCGGAACCTCCTGCGCGACGACAACGAAGGCGGGCCGCGCCTCGTCGTCTACCTGACGCGGATCCTGCCGAGGGGTCAGTCGGTCCCGAACATGGCCGGGATGTCGACCCTCCCCGTGATGGTACCGCGCGCCGTGGCCCGGACGGAGCCCAGCCTGAGAGCCTTCACGCCCTCGGCCACCGGGGTGAGGAGCCGGAGCGTCTGGTCACGGTGCTCGAGGACGCCGAGACCCAGGCAGTCCCCGTGTCCGTTATCGACCCCGACGAGCAGGCCCTCCAAGGTCGCCAGGTCGAAGTCGGGCGGGAGCGAGGGCATGAACACGGTCGGCTTCACCCTCCATCGGTGCACCTGGGGGCCGAGGAACTCGCCGAGCCGCCGCTCCTGGTAGGCGAGTCGCTCGTCCACCGGCCTGATCCGTATCTCCGGGTGGACCTCGAGCTCCATGACATGCAGGGACAGGAACTTGCGCAGGACCCCGGTGACGGGCTCCATCTCGCCTCCCCGGGCGAGAGCGACCACGTGGTGCGGACGGCAGAGCTCGGCCTTGTGGAGCTTCAGGAGCTGCCCGGCCACGCCGCCGATCAGGCCGGACGTGTCCACCACGGTCATGCGGGCTCCCATCTCGATCGCCCGCAGGACGAGCTTCGCGGTGCCGGTGACGAGCGGCAGCAGCTTCCCGCGCGGGGAGACGGTCCCGACGAACGCCATCGCATCGGGTGAGCCGAGGCTGGCAGGATCGAGATCCTCGACGGAACGGAAGAGCTTCAGTCCGACCGTGGCGGGCGGGCCGATGGTCGACTGCGCCAGGTCGGCGTCGATGACCGCGGTGGGGATCCCGGCCTCTACGGCTGCCCGGGCCAGGCGGAGCACGAACGTGGTCTTGCCCGAGTCGATCCCGCCCGTGACGAAGACCCGTCCCGGGGACGCGACCAGCTCCGCAACGGCGTCCGCGTGTGCCTGCTCGATGTCGCTCATCGCACCTCGGTGCGACGGCGCGTCACGGGGGTCGTGGTGGTCCTACTCGCCGGCGACCGAGGACCTGTCCAGGTACGACGTCAGATCCTCCTCACGGACGCGGTAGTTGCGTCCGACCTTGATAGCCCGGAGCTGTCCTCGCCTGATCAGCCTGTACACGGTCATCCTGGATACGCGCATCACGGCCGCCACCTCGGCGACCGTCAGCAGCTTTGAGATCTCGGGACCCGAACGCGCCATCGTGCTCCTTGTCGGCTCGCATCCTAACGGCGGAGCTCCGACGGACGCCATGCGACCGCCCGAACGCTCACCGACCGAGCTCGGCGCTGCGGCGGGCGGCCCGGGCGATCGCCTCGGCCAGCGCCGCCTTCACGTCATGGGCGTCGAGCGCGGCGACGGCCGCCTCGGTCGTCCCCCCTGGCGACGTGACCTGGGCGCGGAGCTCCCGGGGGTCAGCGTCGTCCTGAGCCAGCATCTCGGCCGCCCCCCGCAGGGTCTGAACGACGAGGGTCCGGGCCGTGGTCGGGTCGAGCCCCACCTGTTCGGCCCCGGTCAGCATCGCTTCGGCCAGGTAGAACACGTAGGCTGGCCCCGACCCAGAGACCGCGGTCACCGCGTCCAGGAGGTCCTCCTCGAGCCAGACGACGGGTCCGACGGCGGAGAACACGTCGGCCGCGAGCGTCCGGGTCGCGTCGTCGCAGGCCGCACCCGCGGCGAGCGCCGTGACCCCCCTGCCCACCCGGGCCGGGGTGTTCGGCATCGCCCGGACGACGGGCGTCCGGGCTCCCACCGCGTCGGCGATGGCCGATGTCCTCAGCCCGGCCACGATCGACAGGACCGCGCGGTCCGGACCGAGGCCCGACAGGACCTCCGTGGCGTCCTGCGGCTTCACCGCGAGCAGGACCGCCTCCGCCCCCGCCGCAGCCGTGGCGTTGTCCTGCTCCACGTGGACGCCGAGCACCTCCCGGAGCTCGTCGAGGCGGCCCTGCCTCACATCCGCCATCACGATCCGGTCCGGCTCCCAGCCGGCGGTCAGGAGTCCCCGCACGAGGGCCTCCCCCATCATCCCGGCGCCTAGGACGGCCAGGCGTCTCACGTCGCCGGCTCCCGGCCCGCGACGTGCAGCTCCGCCCCGGCCACGCACGCGGCCACGATCTCGTCCACCGGGAGGTCGCGCTCGGCCTGACGGCACTCCTCGACCGATGCGTGCGTGGCGGGGGACCTCGGCACGAACAGGGAGCAGCAGTCCTGGTACGGCAGGATCGAGGTCTCGTACGTGCCGATCGTCTTGGCGAGATCGATGATGTCCTGCTTGTCGTCGCCGACGAGCGGGCGCAGGATCGGCATCGGCGCGGCGTCCTCCACGCAGAGCAGGTTGTCCAGCGTCTGGGAGGCCACCTGGCCCAGGCTGTCGCCGGTCACCAGGAACCTGGCCCGCTCCCGCCGGGCGAGCGCAGCCGCGACGCGCACCATGAACCGGCGGTACAGGACGACGCGCAAGGGGGGAGGGGCGCCGACGACGATCCTCTGCTGGGCCTCGCCGAAGGCGACCATGTACAGCCGGGTCGTCCCCTGCCACGAAGAGATCGCCTCGGCCAGCTCGATCGCCTTGCGGGTGCTCGCCCGGTCGGTGAAGGGAGCCGAGTGGAAGTGGACGAGCGATGCCTTCGTCCCGCGCTTCAGGACCTTCCAGGTGGCGACCGGGGAGTCGATCCCGCCGGACAGCAGGCTCATCACCCGTCCGGACACCCCGACCGGGAGCCCGCCCGGTCCCGGGACGCGGTCGACGTAGACCCAGGCCCGCTTTCCGACGATCTCGATGTGGACCGTGACCTCCGGGTCGCCGAGGTCCACCTTCATGCCGAGGGAGGTCCGGACGGCGTCCCCGACCGCCACGTTGATATCGGTCGAGGTGAACGGGAGCTCCTTCGTCGAGCGTCGAGCGGCCACCGCGAACGTCTCCGCCGGCCGGCCCACCAGCAGGCGCAGGGCGGTCCCGCAGAGCGTCTCGAGATCGGCCTCGACCTCGACGGCGGGCGCGAAGACGGCCACGCCGAAGGTGCGGCGGAGGGCGTCGGTCACGGCGGGGTCCGGGGGTCCGGGGAGATGAACGAGCATCCGCCCGCTCATCACCTCCACCTGCCCCCTGCCGGCCAGGGCTCGTTCGAGGTTGCGTACCAGGGCGCCCTCGAACTGGCCTCGGTTGCGTCCCTTCAGGCCGATCTCGTTGTAGTGCACGACCACGGCGTGGCGGTCGGTCAGGGCATGACTCGCGGAGCTGGCAACCATGTCGAGCCTCACGGGTGGGGGTGTGAAGAGAGCCTACCGACCTCCGAACACCCGAGCCGCCGGGGGATAGACTGACCTATCCGTCCAGGGGGAAGCGGCGTGGCAGAACGGGTTCCCATCTTTCCTCTCCACTCGATCCTCCTGCCGCACACCGATCTCGGCCTCCACGTCTTCGAGGAGCGCTACCGGTCGCTCGTGGGCCACTGCCTCGACTCCGGCGAGGGGTTCGGCGTCGTGCTCATCCGGCGTGGACGGGAGGTGGGGGGACCCGCCGAGCCGCACTCGGTCGGGACGATGGCGAGGATCGCCGGCTACGCCCGGCTCCCGGACGGTCGGTACCTCCTCGAGGTGGAGGGGTACCGACGCTTCAGGATCGTCGATATCGACTGCTCCAACGAGTACCCGGCGGCCTGGGTGGAGCACCTGCCCGAGGCGATCGGCGACTTCGGGGTCGCGCGGGAGCACAGCGAGGAGGCCGAGAAGCTCCTGGCTTCCTACCGTCTGCGCAACGGCGACGGGGACGTTCCGTTGAAGCTCCCGGTCGACCCCGTCGCGCGGTCGTACACGATCGCGACGATGCTCGCCATCGACCCGCCGGAGAAGCAGACCCTGCTCGAGACGGAGACCGCCGACGTGCGGTTGGCCCGGGAGGTCTCGATCCTGCGCCGGGAGATGGCGCTGCTCGACCACATCGGGTCCGAGCGGGGCTGACTCAGCCGATCCTGAGCAGCTGCTCGATCCGACGTCTAAGCGTCTCGTCGTCGATGTCCCCGTTCCGCACGAAGGCGAGCACCCCGTCGGCCCGGTAGAACCTCGTCACGGGGATCCCCACGATCCCCTGGTCTCGCATGATCTCCCCTCCCGGGTCGCCCACGCTCGGGAAGGGGACCTCGTAGCGGGCCAGGAACGCCGTTGCCGCCTTCGCGTCGTCCTTGGGGTTCACGCCGAGGAACGCGACGCGTCCGTCGTAGTCGCGGGCCGCCCGGGCGAGGATCGGCATCTCGGTGGCGCACGGGATGCACCAGGACGCCCACCAGTTCACGACGAGCGGCTCCCCCTCGAGGGCCCGCATGGTCGCCTTGAACCCGTCGGGCGTCGTCTCGACCACCGCTCCGTCCACGAGCCTCGGCGGCTCCTCGCTCGGCGGAGGTGGAGAGGAGGCCGAGCAGGCGGCGAGGGCGATCGCGCACAGCGCAGCTACCAGAGGGCGGCCCATCGATGCTCAGGCTATCCCACGACTAGAATGTCCGAGCCTCGGACGGGCAGCCGAAAAGGAGGAGCGAGTGGGCGCGTTCTCCAGACTCATGACGATCATCAAGATGAAGTTCAGCCGGGCCGTCGGGCGCGCGGAGGACCCGCGCGAGCTGCTCGACTATTCCTACGAGCGGCAGCTGGACCTCCTGCAGAAGGTGCGCAAGGGGATCGCCGACGTCGCCACCTCCAGGGCCCGTCTCCGACTGCAGGCGGGAAGGCTGGAGGAGCAGGTCGCGAAGCTGGACAACCAGGCCCGACGCGCGGTCGGCGCCGGACGGGAGGACCTGGCCAAGCTCGCCCTGCAGCGGAAGAAGGAGATCCAGGCGCAGCTCCAGGGGATGGACGAGCAGATCGCGAACATCGAGGCCGAGGAGGAGCGCCTGAAGGCGACGGAGCAGAAGCTCCAAGCCCGGATCGAGGCCTTCCGGACCCGCAAGGAGACGACGAAGGCCCAGTACACGGCGGCCGAAGCGCAGGTGAAGGTCGGCGAGGCCCTGAGCGGACTGTCGGAGGAGTTCGGGGACGTCGGCCGCGCCCTGGGCCGCGCCGAGCAGAAGACGGAGGAGCTGCAGGCCAGGGCGGTAGCGATGGACGAGCTGCTCTCATCGGGAGCGATCCCGGACCTGTCCGCTCCCCGCGACCAGATCGAGGCAGAGCTGCAGAAGGTCACCCACGAGAGCGAGATCGAGCTCGAGCTGGCCGAGATGCGCCGCGAGCTGGGATCCGCGGAGGGGTCCGAGGGCGACGGCTAGGGACACTCGCCGAGGCATACCTCCTCGGCTCCCGAGCGCAGCGGCGGGTCCGTCGTCAGGACACCGACGATCAGGTAGCGGCCGGACCGTGGGCGCCCGTCGTCCCCGTCACCCGACCACTCACCGGTGAAGTCCCGGCACTCCCCGGGCCCCCACCGCTCCCGCCCGACCGCCTGAGCGAAGCTGCGCTGAGCGCCCCACCGCCAGACCGGACGGTCGTCCCCCTGCCTGCGCGCCTCGAAATCGTGCCGCTGTCCGTGAGCGAAAGCCGCCTCCACGGGGCGGTCCGAGGGGTTGCAGACGCTCAGCGTGATGCGCACCTGCTCTCCAGCCGGGAGCGTCTTGCGCGAGAGGGAGAGGTCCAGCTCGAGCGGCGGACCGGGGGGCGAGCCGGTCCCCTGCGCGGCCGCGCCCGATGTCGCCCCCTGGGCGGAGCCGTCCGCCGCGATCGGAGCGGCGGTCCCGCTCGGGGCGCTCGCCCCGACCCCGGGGTCCGGCCCGAGCTCCTTGGTTGACTCCGGCATGGGGGACCCCACGTCCAGGCTGCGCTCGTCCGCCAGTCTCGTCCGGTCCCCCACGTCGGACGGGAGGCGGAGCATCGACCCGCCGATAGCGGCCACGAGCACGAGCGCGGCCGCCCCTCCCAGGGTCGCCGTCCTGCGCCGCACGATGCGCCGGGCCCGGGCGCGGATCGCGGTGACGTCCGCGGCTGGCCCCCCGGGCGTCTCGCGGAGCCTGTCCAGGGGATCGTTCATGGCTCTCCCAACGTCCTGCGCAGGCGCTCTCGGGCCTGGAAGAGGAGCGACTTGACCGTCCCCGGCCGGCATCCCATCGCTTCGGCCGTGTCGTCCACGGGCAGGCCGAGCACGTAGTGCAGCGCGACCGCCGTCCGTTGCCGGATCGGTAGCTCGGCGACCGCGCGGTGCAGCTCTGGGTAGGCCTCGGGCGCCGGCTCGAAGACCGCGGTCCTGCGTCCGAGCCGGGCGACCGCCCGCGCCTCCCGCGTCGCCCGTCGCCGCCAGCTGATCGCGAGGTTGGTGGCGACCCGGTGCACCCATCCGGCGGGGTTGCCGTCCGGCCACAGCTTCGACCAGGACACGTAGGCCCGCGCGAAGGCTTCCTGCACCACGTCCTCGGCAACCCCTTGGTCTCGGGTGACGACGCGGACCGTGCTCACGAGCCGCGCGTACCTCTCCTCTACGAACGCGTCGAACGCCTCCTCTGCCGTGAGGGGGTGTCCACCCTCCCCAACGCCGGGTGCGGGGGAGGGGTTCAGACGGTCCGGATGGACCTCTCCTCCGGTCACGGGTCCTCGTCCAGCGGCATGCCCCAGAGCGGGTAGCGGAACTCCAGGTCGTCCTCCAGCGGGAGCTCGCCCTCGAGCAGCGCGTGAACCCTCAGCTCCATGGCGGTGTCGCGTGTCCGTCCCCGACGCGGGGCGAACGCGTAGAACCGACCCCGTCGGAACGAGTAGACGAGGTGGAGTGGCTCCCCGCCGTCGCGCGCCTTGAACGGGAAGACGGCGCAGAGCAGCTGGTCCCGGAACCCCTCCTCGACGACCATCTGGGCGCCCACCTGCACGGCGGCCACCAGGTCGGGGAAGTCCTCGTCGGTTATGACCGCCCAGAGGTACCCGAGGTCGTCGCCTCGGAGGGCGACCTGGGAGCCGAGGTCGCGCGCAGCGATCTGCAGGACCCGGTCCACGTCGGACCGCAGCTGCTCGAACCGCGACCCCGACAGGACCCGCATCGCCAGCCCTCCCCGGCGGCCGGGGTCCATCCCCAGCGACGTGCGCATGGAGAGCTCGGCGGCGGCCACCGCCCCGAGTCCTTCGGTCTTCGACCGAGGGAGCCGCTTGCGGCCGAACAGGACGCTGAGGATGCCCACCGGCCCAGCCTACGCCGCGTCCGCGGCTAGCGGCCTTCGAGCTGGCGCTGGATCTCGTCGAGCTGGCGGAGCCGGCGCTCGAGCGACGGGTGGGTCGAGAGCAGCTCGGCCTTCGCCGGGATGATGAAGAACGCGTTCATCTGCTCGACCGTGCGCAGGTCTCGGTTCGGGATCTTCTTCACCGCTCCCGAGATCTTCACGAGGGCGGACGCCAGGTGGGCAGGCTGTCCGGTCAGCTGTGCTCCTCCCCGGTCGGCGGCGAGCTCGCGGTACCGGCCCAGCGCGAGGATCAGGAGCTGGGAGACCAGGTAGACGAC
>DATLFR010000155.1 GCA_035540895.1 Actinomycetota bacterium
CCCGCGCACCGCGTGGACCCCTTCGAGCTCGACGTCCCCGGCGATCCGTCCTCGGCCGCGTTCGCCCTCGCGGCCGGCGTGCTGTGCGGCGCGGCGGCCGTCACCGACGTCTGCCTCAACCCCGGACGGACCGGCTTCTACGAGATGCTCGCTCGGATGGGAGCCGAGATGGACACGCTCGTCGGGCCGCCGCAGGCGGGGGAGCCGGTGGGGACGGTCAGCGTCCGGCGGTCGGAGCTGTCGGGCATCACGGTGACGTCCCAGGACGTCCCCTCCGCCGTGGACGAGCTCACGCTGCTCGCGGTCCTCGCCACCCAGGCCCAGGGCACCACCGAGGTGACCGGGGCTCAGGAGCTGCGGGTGAAGGAGTCGGACCGCATCGCGGCCATCGCCGCCGGGCTCCGCCGCATGGGGGCGACGGTGCAGGAGCGTCCAGACGGGTTCGTCGTGAGCGGGCCGGTACAGCTGTCCGGGGCCGTGGTGGACTCCTGGGAGGACCATCGGATAGCGATGGCTCTGGCCGTCGCCGGTCTCGTGGCAAACGGTGAGACGGTGATAGAGGGTTTCGAAGCCGCCTCGGTGTCCTGGCCCGGGTTCGAGGAGGTCCTGCGCACCATGGGAGCCGACGTGGAGGTGCGATGAGCTCGCGGTTGGTCGTGGCTATCGACGGGACGGCGGGGTCCGGCAAGTCGACGACCGCGCGACTGGTCGCCGTCCGGCTCGGCCTGCCCCACATCGACACGGGGGCCACCTACCGATTGGTCGCCCACGAGGCCCTTCAGCGCGGGGTCCCCCTGACCGACGGGGCGTCGCTGGCGGGCACGGCCGCGGAGGTGGCGCGCCGGTGCACGGTCGCCCAGGACGGCCACCTGCTGTTCGACGGCCGCCCGGTGGGGGAGGAGATCCGCACCCCGGAGGTGAGCGCGGCCGCGTCGAAGGTGGCCGCGCACGAGCAGGTGAGGAGGGTGCTCGTCGATATGCAGCGCGCGCTCGTCCCCCCGCACGGGGCCGTCGTCGAGGGGCGCGACATCGGGACCGTCGTCTGGCCGACCGCCGACGTGAAGGTGTACCTGGACGCGCCCGAGCACGTGCGGGCCGAGCGGCGCGGCATGGCGACGGGGGAGGACGCGGCGTCGGTGTCCGAGCGCGACCGGCGCGACGCGACGCGACCGGTGGGCGCCATGAAGCCGGCGGCCGATGCCCTCGTGGTGGACACCGGCTCCCGCACCCCCGCCGAGGTGGCCGACCTCATCGCCTCGCGGGTCTTCCGCGAACCCCCCCGCGCCAACCCCGGGTACCGCGTGGTGCGGGCGGTGCTGTCCGGACTGGTCCGGGGGCCGTTCCGTCTCGAGGTCCACGGTGCGCACAACATCCCGGCCCGGGGTCCGGCCATCCTCGCTCCGAACCACCGGTCCCTCGCCGATATCCCCGTGGCGGGGGTCCTCACGAAGCGGAAGGTCTGGTTCATGGCGAAGGACGAGCTCTTCCGGTCCCAGCGGACCGCCGGGCTCCTCACCCGCCTCGGAGCCTTCCCCGTGAAGCGAGGCAGACCCGACCGCAAGGCGCTGCAGACGGCGCTCGACCTGCTCAGGCGGGGCGAGCTGGTCGGGCTGTTCCCGGAGGGGACCAGGCTCCCCGACGCGCGCTTCGACCACGTGGAGGACGGGATCGCGTACGTGGCCCTGAAATCCGGTGCGCCGGTCGTCCCGGTCGCCCTGTCGGGGACGGAGGCGATAAAGCCGGCGGGTCAGCGGGTGCCCAGGCTGGTCAGGGTCCGGGCGCTGGTGGGGGAGCCCGTCCACCTCGGGGGCCCGGTCGAGGGCGTGCTGTCCAGGCGACGGATCACGGAGGCGACCCAGCTCGCGCAGGAGCGCCTGAGGTCCGTGATGGACCGGCTCGAGCCACCGCGATGAGTCAGCTCCCCGTCGTCGCCGTCGTGGGCCGGCCCAACGTCGGCAAATCGACCCTCGTCAACAGGATCCTCGGGAGGCGGGAGGCGATCGTCCAGCACGTCCCGGGCGTCACCCGCGACCGCGTCCTGTACAGGGCGGAGTGGGCGGGTCGTCCGTTCATGCTCGTCGACACGGGAGGTCTGGAGGCCGACCCGGTCGGGGAGCTCGCCGCGAAGGTGGCGGAGACGGCGACGGCGGCCGCGGCCGAGGCGGACGTGGTCGTGCTCGTCGTGGACGCGACGACCGGGATGAACGCCGAGGACATGTCGGTCGTCGACGTAGTGCGCAGGCTAGGCCGGCCCGTCGTCCTGGCCGTCAACAAGGCGGACAACCCGGAACGGGACGCCCTCGCCGCCGACTTCTGGTCGCTGGGCCTCGGCGATCCGCACCCGGTCTCGGCCCTGCACGGACGGGGGGTGGGAGACCTCCTCGACCGGGTCACGGCCGGCTTCGCGGAGACGGAGCCCCAGGAGCACCCGGAGCCCTCGATCGCCATCGTCGGACGTCCGAACGTCGGGAAGTCGTCGCTCTTCAACCGGCTCGTGGGAGCCGAGCTGAGCCTGGTCCACGACGAGCCCGGCACCACCCGCGACACCGTCGACACGGTCGCCGAGGTGGACGGCGAGCGCTACCGCTTCATCGACACGGCGGGCATGCGGCGGACCTCCCGGATCGACGATTCCGTCGAGTACTTCAGCCTGGTCCGTGCCCTGCGCGCCTTGGACCGGTGCGACCTGGCGATCCTGGTGATCGACGACGCCCAGGGGATCGCCCGCCAGGACCTGCGCATCGCCGAAGAGATCATCGAGCAGGGGAGGTCGGCGGTGATCGTCCTGAGCAAGGTCGACCTCATGGAGCCTTCGATGCGGCGCATCGAGCGTGAGGAGGTGCGCCGCCGGCTCCCGTACCTGAGCTGGGCGCCGCTGATAGAGACCTCGACGGTGACGGGGGAGGGGGTCGGCCAGATCATGCCGGCCGTGCGCAGGATCCTGGAGGCTCGCTCGACGCGCATCCCCACGCCGGTTCTCAACGCGGTGATCGAGGACCTTCAGGCCCGAACGCCCATCCCCTCGAAGAGGCCCGGCGCCCGAGTCAAGTTCGCCGTCCAGGCCGAGGTGTCGCCTCCCACGATCGTCCTCTTCGGGATGTCGCGGATCCCGCCGCAGTGGATCCGCTACCTCGACCGGAACCTCCGCAAGAGGTTCGGGTTCGAAGGCACACCGATCCGGGTATCGACCCGGGGAGGGCAACGCCGACAGACCGGGAGACGTACGTGATCGTCAGGACATCAGCCGACTCGCCCCTGCTCGTCCGCCAGACCGACCACGCGCTCCTGTCGGGCGCGTTCGCGGCGGCGTGGGAGTGGGAGATGCACCACCGCGACTCCGTGCTCATCGCGGCCGCCCGTCACGACGACGGCTGGGCCGGCTGGGAGCTCGCCCCGCGGCTGGGAGACGACGGACGTCCCCTCACGTTCATCACGACCCCGGTCGAGGACCACGTCGCCCTCTACAAGCACGGCATCGACCTGGTGGAGGTGGAGGACCCCTATGCCGGGTGGCTGGTCTCCATGCACGGCGAGAGGCTGTACACGCGGCCGTTCGTGAGCGGCGCGCCCCCGCGCATCGAGACGCTGACCGGGCGGGACCGGGAGCTGGCCGACGAGTACGTGGCGTACGAGACCCAGCGGCAAGCGGTCCTCGCCGAGACCTCCATCAGGTTCCTGGGAGGCCCCCTGGTGACGGGGGACCTGGTCGCTGAAGCCGAGCAGGCGTGGCGTCTCATCCAGGTGTGGGACAGGCTGTCACTGCTCTGCTGCATGCAGGAGCCGGACCCGTCCGCCTCACTGGAGATGCCCACCGTGCGCGGGCCGGACGGCGAGCAGGTTCAGCTCGAGGCGCGGGGCACGGAGGACGGCGCCCTCGAGGTGCACCCGTACCCGTTCGGGACAGGCGAGCGCACCTTCCACCTCGCGGCGCTCGACCCGGGAGCGGCCAAGTGGGAGGACGAACGGTCCTTCCGCGAGGCGTACCGCCTGGCCCGGCCGGTCGCGGTGGAGGTCCGGGTCCGCCCGAGGGCCTAGGCTCCCCGACGCTCCTGGACGAGCCGCGCGATGCGGCCGGCGTTCACCGTCCAGCCGATCCCGAAGACCTTCGGGGAGACGATCGGACCGTCGGCGTTCCAGACCCGCTCCCGGACCCGGTCCAGCGTCGGCACGCGGAGGTCGTAGGGGACGAAACTCCCCAGCTCACCGGTCCAGGTGCGCTGGTCACGCGGCTTCTGGAGCTCCTTCGCGACGACGGCGATCGTGGCGGCCAGCGTGGCGAGCCGGATCAGGCGGACGATCCCCCGCGACCTCGAACGACGCTTCTGCTCAGTCAACCCGCTCCTCCTCCATCCGTGGATACCGGTGGCGTGTCTCGGCCCTGTTCAGGAGGGCGAAGAGCATCAACGTGACGAGACCCGTCACGAGGGCCGCCGCCGCGCCCGCCGCGAGGGAACCCCCCTGCCCGAGCCGCAGAGCCTCCGACCCGGCCAGGCCCCCGGAGCCGAAGGCGGCCAACGCCGAGAAGAGGACCGGCGCCAGCGGGAGCCGCCCCCGGAACGCGTCCACGTCCGCGAAACCGAACAGGTCGCCCGCCACCAGGGAGACGAGGAGCAGGACCAAGCCGGTGCCGAGGGCCAGCCAGTAGACGAGCTCGACGTTCATCCGTCCCTCCTGAGAGGCTCCAGGATAACCGTGGCCCAACGGCCACCGTGGTGGGGGCCGGGGGTCCGGGCGCGCGCGGACGGGTAGACTGCACACGACACGGCGGGCCGTAGCGCAGCTTGGTTAGCGCGCTTGACTGGGGGTCAAGAGGTCGCGAGTTCAAATCTCGCCGGCCCGACGCGGAGGATGGGAGCCCGTCTCCCATCCTCCTTCCATATGCGGGACCTGACGCGTCCGATCGGCCACAATGGTTCCCATGGAGCCATCGGGTAGGGGGGGCCGCGACGAGGGTTTCACGGTCGCGGAGATCGCCGTGGCGATGCTCGTCCTGGCGGTCGGGGTCGTCGCGGTCCTCTCCATGTTCATGAGCGCCTCCCACAACGTGGGAGTGGGGAAGGACCGCAACCTGGCCATCTCCCTGGTGGGTTCCTACCTGGAGGAGGTCCGGAGCCAGCCGTACGCGAACGTCCTCATGCGCTGCCGGCCCTCCCGCAACGCCGATCCCGCGCACCCGGACCACGGGGTGAGCCAGGACGGGCAGACGTACCGATACGACACCGGACGACCTCCGGAGACCCTCGCCGTGGCCGCGAACCCGCTGGCGGTCCCGTGCCTCCAGCTCGTCGGGCTCACCGCGAACCCGCAGCCTTTCCCCCCCGGCCCGATCCGCGGTGAGGTGTACCAGTACGTGACCTGGGTGGACGACCCGGCGATGCCCGGGACCTCCGACTACAAGCGGGTCACGGTGGTGGCCCGCTGGACGGGAGGTCCGTCTACCCACAACAGGCAGGTGCGGATGAGCACGCTGGTGACCCCATGACACGCCTGCGGCGCGAGGACGGCCTGACCCTGGTCGAGCTGATCGTCGCGTCCGCCCTCGGCCTGGTCGTAGCGGGCGCCCTGGGGCTCCTGTTCCTGGGAGGCACCAGGACCGAGAGCAAGCTCACCTCACAGGTGGACGCGGTGGAGAACATGCGGGTCGCCCTGGACCAGTTCGCTCGCGACGCGCGCCAGACGTCGGCGATCACGACGGCGACGTGCACCGAGTTCGCGTTCACGAGCTACTTCCGCACGTCAGCGCCGCGACCTGTCTCCTACCGCTACGCGGGCGGCGCCCTCACCCGCTCGGTGGACGGAGCGGCACACTCCCCGGTGATACGAGGGCTCAGCTCGGCTACCTTCCGCAACCCGGCGGCCGCGGCCGGCGCGCCCAACTGTGGGATGACCACGACCATGAGATCGGTCCGGTTGGAGATCGCCTCGTTGCCGCGCGGAGCGACCCAGCCGGTCACGGTCGGGGCCACCGCGACGTTGAGGAACATGCCGTGAAGCTGGGCCGCGAGCAGGGGTCGGCGCTGATCATGGCCATCGTGGTCATGGGAGTCATGGTGCTACTGGGCGTGGTCGCCCTGACGTCGGCGAACCGCATCAACCGAGGCGGTCTCACGCAGAGGACGAGATCGGGCGCCATCCACGCCGCCGACGCGGGGGTGGAGTACGTGCGGTGGCGGCTGCGGACCGGCACCGTCTCCATCTCCGACCCCGTCTGTACCTACACGACGGGGGGAGCCGACGCCGGTCGTCTGACCTGCACCCAGCAGCTCGGGAACCGTCAATCGTTCAACGCGGTCCTGTCTCCCTCCGTCTTCGGAGCCGACGTGTCCGTCACCCGGACCATCACCTCCACGGGCACGGTCGGCTCCCTGACCCGACAGGTGCGGTCGGACATGCTCCGACAGGTCGACTCGTTCCGGCTCCCCCTGTTCGCCGACACCGGCATCTCGGTCTCCGGAGGTGGGCTGATCGACTGGTACGACTCGCGGGTCGGCCCCTACTCCCCGTCGCCGTCGCCGCCTCACATCGGGGACATCCGCTCCAACGGCGACATCACCCTCGCGGGAGGCGCGACCGTTCTGGGGAGGGCGACGACGACCCCCGGACGCACGATCTCGGTCTGCAACAACTGCACGGTCTCCGGCGGGACGTCGACGGCCGGTACCCGGCTCGAGTTCCCGCCGCCCGTCGTCTCGGACGTGGAGGCGAACAACGACAACGCGTCCCTCTGCGCCATCCCAGGGGACTGTCACGCCCTCGCCTGGACCCCCGCCACGAGGATCCTGAGCGTCACGGCGGGGCGGGTGCGGTTGCGGTCCGGCACGTACAGCCTCTGCCAGCTGGCCATGAGCGCGGGCGGTAGCAACGTCATCGAGCTGATCCCCTCCAACGGCCCCATCCGCATCTTCATCAGCGGCCCGGAGACGGCGCCCTGCGCCGGGCAGACCGCCCCCCTGAGCATCCGAGGTGGGAGCTGGGTCTTCCCCGCCTCCCAGGTGGCCTCGGACTTCCAGGTGTACGTGAGGGGATCGTCCACGGTCGCCACGACGGCTGAGGTCCGGTCGGGGAGCAACTTCCTGGGCGCGGTGTACGCTCCGCGGTCCGCGTTCACCATCCAGGCCGGAGCGGACCTGTTCGGCGGCTTCGTCGGCAGCTCGCTGAACGTCACCGGGGGCGGGCGCATCCACTACGACCGCGCCCTGGCCGGGGCCACGGCAGCGGGGTCGCCGTGGGTCCGCAGGCTGTGGCTCGAGCTCTAGCCCCGCAACGCTCGCTCTTCGAACCGCCGCACACCGTGGTCCATGACGTGGTTATGCCCCCAAGCGAGCACCCGGTGTCCGATGCCGCCCGAGACGGCGCGGAGGATCGGCCGGCACAGCTCCACGTCGAACAGGATCCGGATGCGCGTCGCCGATCCGACCGCGTCCAGCCAGAGCTGGGCTCGGCCCTCGATGTCACCCCGCACCTCGGCCACGAGGGTCGAAGGGGCGGTCGCCTGCAGGACGGTCAGGGTGAAGCGCAGGGAGTATCGGAGCGGCGCCCGCAGGACCGCCTCGGTCCGGCTCCCCGCCGCGAGTCCCTCGCTGCGGAACGACTCCAGCCACGGCCACCACCGCGGATACTCCTCGACCTGGTGCAGCCTGTCCCACACGCGCTCGCGCGGATGGGGGAGGGCCCACCGGCTCTCGAACCTGAAGTGGGGGTCGATCAACGGTTCGAGAACAGGGGGATGTTCGCGCCGGAAGCGGGTGCCAGATCCTCGTCGAGGAGCGCGCGGACGAAGCGTCCGACGTCGTGCGGGCCGAGCCCGGGACGGAGGTGGGGGGCGGCCCGCCGTAGCATCTCCGTGTCCACGGCGCCGGGGGAGACGCAGACCACCGAGATGGCGTGGTCCCGGCCCTCGACGGCCAGGGCCTCCGTTAGCCCGACCACCGCGTGCTTCGACGTGGTGTAGGCGGCTAGGCCTGGGAACTTCTCCGTCCCGTACATGCCCCCGAGCGAGGAGAAGGTCACTATCCTCCCGCCCCCCACCGCCCGCATGCGCGGGAACGCCTCCCGGCAGCACCTGAAGACGCCTCCCACGTTCACGTCGAGGGTCTCCCGCCACTCGTCCTCGGTGGTGTCCTCGACGGGAGCCGGGTGCAGGACCCCTGCGGCGCACACGAGGATGCGTACGTCCGGGGCGGCCTCGAACAGGCGGCGGACGTCGTCGGGCACGGACACGTCGCAGGCGACGGCGGTGGCTAGGCCGCCGGACCTCGTCAACCTCGACGCCTCGGCCTCGAGCGCATCCCCGTCCCGCGCGGCCATGACGACGCGGGCCCCCGCCTCCGCGAGCGCCTCAGCGCAGCCCAGCCCGATGCCTCGGCTCGCCCCGGTGACGACGGCGGTGCGGCCGGCCACCCAGCTACCCACGACCGGCCACCCCCGCGTAGAGGGTCTCGTGGGCGTCCAGCATCGCGTCCAGCCCGAGGGTGGCCTCGGCGTGGCGGCGGCACTCGGTGCGATCGAGCGTCCGTGCGTCACGCACCGCCCGCGCGGCCGCGTCGATGTCGCCCCCCTCCACCAGGAATCCGGTGACGCCGTCCTGGATCACCTCGGGGAGGGCCCCTCGCCGGAAACCGACCACGGGGGTGCCGCACGCCTGCGCCTCGGCGGCCACGAGACCGAACGGCTCCTCCCATCGGACGGGGCAGAGGACGGCCATCGACTCGGCCATCGCCTCCCACAGGTCGGCCCGGGGGACCGGCCCGTCCATCTCGACGCCCGACCGGGCGAGCTCCGCTGCGTAGCCCGTGTCGTAGGGTGCGCCCAGGACGCGGAGGGGGAGCCCGGCCCGCCGGGCGATCTCGACCGCCTCGGCTGCTCCCTTCTCCGGGCTCAGACGTCCCGCGAACAACAAGCCCTTCTGCGGCTCCGGTGACCACGCGATCGCCTGCAGCGGGAGCCCGTTGCGCAGGACGGCATCGACCCGCACGAGCCGCCGCCAAGCGTCCGCCTGCGATCGGGACACGGCCGCTACCACCACCCGGGGGGCCCGGCGCAGAGCCTCGGCCACCGCCGGCTCGGGCGGGAGGTGAAGGGTGAAGACCACGGGTACCTCGAGCTCGGCCGTGCGGTCCACCGCCGCCACGTCGAAGGCGTGGACGTGGACGAGGTCGTACTCGCCGCCGCTGAGCAGCTCGTAGCAGCTCGCGAAGGCGGAGAGCGATGCCTCGTCGGGTCGCGGGAGCCCACGGTCCGGACGGTAGATCGAGGCGGACAGCTCGCCCGTCCGGACCTCCACCACCCCGACCCCGGGGATCCGGGAGCCCGCGGCGGCGTAGACGTCCACCTCGTGACCGCGTCCGGACAGCCCCGCCGCCAGGTCGGCGACGAGGGCCTGGCTCCCGCCGAGCTGCGGCTCGGCGATCGGGGTCACGAGCGGGGCGACGACGGCGATCCTCACTTCACCTTGAACGCGACGTCCCGCGGAGGGTTGATGCCGAGTATCTCGTAGGGGACGGACGCGCTCCCCAGAGCCTCGACCTCGGCGAGCGCGTGCGGGTAGAAGATGCGGGCGAGCTCGACCGCCTCCTCCGGGCTCCGGAGCTCGAGGCGCATCTCGCCGGGGAAGGACCGGTAGGTGAAGCCGCGGGCTTCGAGCCAGGCCCGGTCGTACGGCCAGACGAGGACGATGATCCCGCCCGGACGGCATACGCGCTCCATCTCCTCGAGCCCCGGCTCCCCGCCGTGGGAGGGGTCGGGGGTGAACGACGACAGGCTGCACACCACATCGGCCCACCCGTCGGGCGCGGGCAGGTCGTCGAAGAAGCCGGGCTCGACGCGGACCCGATCTCCCAGTCCGTCGGCCTCGGCCCGGGACCGAAGGATCGTCCGCATGGGCTCGGCGGGCTCGACGGCGAGGACCTCCTCGCAGCGGCGGGCGAGCTCGAGGGTCAACCTCCCCGTCCCCGCGCCCACCTCGAGGGCGCGTCCGACGCGGGTGGGGAAGACCTCCCAGATCCCGGGGTGGACCCTCTCGCCCGCGACCAGCCGGTCGTACAGCTCGGGCTCCCACCGGTAGAGGAGCTCCCAGGCGGTCGACTCGTCGATCGGGACGTCCGTCCGGAACCTGTCCCGCTCCTCGGGCGTGAAGACCCGCAGGTGCTCCGGACCGTACCGACGACCGAGCGGGACGGTCACCCCCGGCAGCGCTCCACCCAGTTCTTCTCGGTCTCCCTCACGCGCACGGAGTGCAGCGACCCCGGCGGGAGGTGCGGCTCGAGGCGGTCCCAGATCGCGTCGGCGAGGATCTCCGTGGTCGGGATCCTGCCCCGCAGCCACTCGACGTCGGTGTTCAGGTTGCGGTGGTCGAGGTCGGCCAGGACGTGCTTCTCGATGAGCTCCGACAGGAGCCGCAGGTCGAACACGTAACCGGTCCGGGGGTCGACCTCCTGCTCCAGCGTGACCTCGAGGACGTAGTTGTGGCCGTGTCCGCCCGGGTTGGAGCACTTCCCGAAGACCTCCAGGTTCCGCTCGTCGGAGAACTCCGGGTTGCGAAGGGTGTGGCCCGCGTTGAAAGTCTCGCGCCGGGTCACGCGGATGGGCATGGGGAACCTCCTCGGTGCCCGAAGGATATCCTCCTGGCATGGAGCTGTCCGCACAGCGCTGCGAGGTGTGCCGGCCGGGGATGCAGCACATCTCCGACGAGGAAGCGCTCGAACTCATGCCGGAGATCGATCCGGCGTGGGAGCTCGTGGGCGGGCACGAGCGGATCCGTCGCGAGGTGGCCACGGGAGACTTCGCCGCCGCGATGGCGCTCGCCGTCCACGTGGGGTTCCTCGCCGAGGCGGAGGGACACCACCCGGACCTGCACGTCCGCTACGGGCGTCTCGTCATCGAGGTCTGGACCCATCACGCCCACGGCCTGACCCGCAACGACTTCATCCTCGCCGCCAAGATCGATCGTCTGATCGCGTCCTAGCCCGGGCGCCCTATCAGCGACAGGAACTCCTGGCGCGTCCGGGGATCGTTGCGGATCGCGCCGTGCATGGCGGACGTGACCATCCGCGACCCGTGGGCCTGCGCCCCCCTCAGCGTCATGCAGGTGTGCTCCGCCTCGAGGACCACGCCCACGCCCTTCGGTTCGAGCTCCCCCTGCAGCCGGTCCGCGACCTGCTGGGTCAGGCGCTCCTGCACCTGCAGCCCGCTGGCGTAGTGCTCGACCACCCGAGCCAGCTTGGACAGGCCGACGATCCGGGTGGCCGGCAGGTAGGCCACGTGGGCGACCCCGAAGAACGGAAGGAGGTGGTGGCTGCACAGGGAGTGGAAAGGGATGTCGCGGGCCAGCACGAGCTCGTCGTACCCCTCCTCGTTCGGGAAGGTGGTGAGCGTGAACGGCCGCGGCGAGAGCAGGGCAGCGTAGGCACGGGCGACGCGGGCGGGCGTCTCCTGGAGGTGGGCGTCGTCGAGGTCTATCCCGAGGGCCGACAGGAGCTCGGATACGGCGGAGGCGGCGCGGTCCAGGTCGTGGCTCGGCCCGGCCGACAGCGGGAGCCCGTCCTCGGGCTGGTCGTGGTGGTCCTCGAGCGCGCGCATCGGCTCCCCCATGGTAGGGGTCACGCGTCCTGGCGTCCGGCGAGGAGCTCGGCCTTCCGTCGCAGCCGGGCGTCGCGGCGGATCTTCGCCTCCCGCTGCCGGCGCAACTCGTCAGGCGTCTCCGGGGCGAGCGGTGGCACGGAGCGTGGGTTGCCGTCCCCGTCGAGCGCGACGAACACGAGGTAGGCGGTCGAGGTGTGCAGGACGCGCCCCGTCTGGACGTCCTCGGCTTCGACCCGCACCCCGACCTCCATCGATGTGCGCCCCGTGTAGTTGACCGACGCCCGGACCGTGACCAGGTCTCCCAGCATCACCGGGTGCAGGAAGGACATCTCGTCCATCGCCGCCGTCACGACCCGGCCCCCGCAGTGTCGGATGGCCGCGGTGCCGGCTGCCGTATCCACCAGCTTCATGATCACTCCGCCGTGCACGTTGCCCTGGAGGTTGGCGTCCGTGATCCCCATGACCTGGCTGAGGACCACCGACGATGCCGCTGGGGACCTCGGGGGGATGTCGTCCATGCTCAGTTGGTACGTGCAGCGGCCCCCCCTGGTCAAACCGGGCAGGATGCCCGGCTCCCGCGGCGAACGCTACGGGCCATGGGCGTAGAGCAGACCCTGGTGGCGGTACCGTCCTGCGAGGCCTGCGGGACCGGGTGCCTGCACGGGTACGGCACGGTGCGTGGCGAGAGCAACGCCGCGCGCCTGGGCTGGCGTGAGGCGATGGAGGGCGCGTTCGCGGAACCGCCGCTCGCCGTCCTGGTGGGCGCCGCGTTCGGATCGCTGCTGCTGGACAGGATCGGCGCGGACGGCTTCCACGTGCATATCCACGGCGCCCCCCGGACGGCCCGCTCCCTGTCGGTCCGCTCGGCGGTCGCGGTGGCCGGGAACCCCGATCTCGTGCTGAGGGACATCGCACCCGAGGCGGCCGGACATCGCCTCGCGGCGACGGCGCCCATGCCGGTCGGGTTCCGGCGCGCCGAACCGGCGCTCCTGGCCGAGATCGGCTCGGGAGGGCTCGGTGGAGTCGTCCTCACCACCGGGGACCGTCCCGTCCCCGG
>DATLFR010000156.1 GCA_035540895.1 Actinomycetota bacterium
TGCCCCTGCTCCGCGCGAGGACGCTCCGGAGCCCGTCCGCCCCGCGCCGGGGCCCGCGCCGGAGGGGCCTGCATCGGGAGCCGAGGGGACCCCGCTCGACTCGCTCTGGGAGAGGGTCCTGGCCGAGGTCAGGGGGCAGAGCCGGGTAACGTTCACCCACCTGCAGCAGGGCCGTCCGGCCGAGATCCGCGACGACGCGCTGATCGTCCTGTTCCCGGGGGCGTTCCACGCCGAGCAGCTGAGCAAGCGGCCGGAGCAGCTCCAGCGCGTGGTCGTCGCCATCGCGAACGTCTTCGGACGGAAGCTCAGGTTCGTGCCGGAGGTCGGTGAGGTGGCCGGCGTCGAGGCGGCAGCGCCGGGGAGCGCGCCGTCCGTGGACGAGGTGTCGGTCTCGCCCGACGAGCTCGTTCGCCAGGGCCTGGGCGCTGACCTCATCGAGGAGATGGACCGCGGCGGATGAGCGCCTTCTCGCCGCTCGTCCAGCGGCTCATCGACGAGCTGAACAGGCTGCCCGGCATCGGCCCCAAGAGCGCGCAGCGCCTCGCGCTGCATGTCCTGCGCGCGCCCTCCGACGACATCGAGCGGCTGTCCGCCGCCATGCGGGAGGTCAAGGCGAGGGTGTCGTTCTGCCGGACGTGCTTCAACCTGTCGGAGGGCGCCACCTGCCCGATCTGCTCCAACCCGGGACGGGACGCGTCCACGGTCTGCGTGGTCGAGGACGTGAAGGACCTGGCCGCCCTCGAGAGGACAGGCGAGTTCAAGGGCCGCTACCACGTCCTCGGCGGCTGCATCTCGCCGCTCGACGGCGTCGGACCGGAGGACCTGAAGGTGCGCGAGCTCCTCGAACGGATAGCCGGGGAGGGGGTGACGGAGGTGATCCTCGCCACGTCTCCCACCGTGGAGGGCGAGGCGACGGCGATGTACCTGTCCGGCCTCACGAAGCCACTGGGGATCCGCGTGACCCGCATCGCGTCCGGCCTGCCCGTCGGAGGCGACCTCGACTACGCCGACGAGGTGACGCTGGGCCGGGCCCTCGAGGGGCGCCGGGAGGTCTCTTGAGCGTCGTCGTCCAGAAGTACGGCGGATCCTCGGTGGCCGATGCCGAGCGGATCCACAACGTCGCACGTCGCGTCGTCGAGACGAAACGCTCGGGCAGCGACGTCGTCGTCGTCGTGTCCGCGATGGGAGACACCACCGACGAGCTGATCGACCTCGCTTACTCGATCCATGCGGACCCGCCCCCCCGCGAGTACGACATGCTCGTGAGCGCGGGTGAGCGGATAGCGATGGCCCTCGTGGCGATGGCCATCGACCGGCTCGGAGAGCAGGCGGAGTCGTTCACGGGCTCCCAAGCCGGGATCATCACCGACGCCCTCCACGGCAAGGCGCGCATCGCCGATGTGAGGCCCCAGCGGATCATGGAATGCGTGGAGCGTGGCCGGATCCCGATCATCGCCGGGTTCCAGGGGGTCTCGACCGACACGCTGGACATCACCACGTTGGGCCGGGGAGGGTCGGACGCGACGGCGGTGGCGATCGCCGCCGCCCTCGGTGCGGAGTCCTGTGAGTTCTGCAAGGACGTCGAGGGGGTGTTCACGGCCGATCCGCGCATCGTGCCCGACGCCCGCAAGCTCCACGCCGTCTCCTACGAGGAGATGCTCGAGATGGCGGCGACCGGATCGAAGGTCCTGATGGCCAGGTCGGTCGAGATCGCCCGCAACCACGGCGTACTGCTCCACGTGCGCTCGTCGTTCATCGCCGCGCCCGGCACCTACATAAGGGAGGAGGACCCGACGATGATGGAGAAGGCGATCATCTCCGGCGTCACGCACGACATCTCCGAGGCGAAGATCACGCTCCTGGCCGTGCCCGACCAGCCCGGAGTCGCGGCGAAGGTGTTCAAGCCGCTGGCCGACGCGGAGGTGAACGTGGACATGATCGTCCAGAACGTCTCCCACGAGGGGCGGACGGACATCTCCTTCACCGTGCCCAGGTCCGACCTCGCCGCGGCCGAGGTCGCGATGGACAAGGTCGTGGCCGATGTCGGCGCGGCGGGGTTCAGCCGGGACACCGAGATCGGCCGCATCAGCCTCGTGGGAGCCGGGATGCGCTCCCACCCGGGGGTGTCCGCGGACATGTTCGACGCCCTGGCCGACGCGGGCGTCAACATCGAGATGATCTCCACATCGGCCATCCGGATCTCGTGCGTCATACGGGCGGAGCAGGTCGAGACCGCGGTCCGGGCCGTGCACGACCGGTTCCGGCTGTCCGAGGAGGTCGTGTACCGGGCCGAGCATCCCGAGCGCGAAGCGGACCCGTCCTGAAGCCGGTACCGTCGGACGCATGAGCATCCGTCTGGGCCTCGTCGGAGCCACGGGAGTCGTGGGCGACGTCGTGCTCCGCCTGCTCGAGGAGCGCCGCTTCCCCGTCGGAGACCTGCGGCTGTTCGCCTCCCGCCGTTCGGCCGGACAGCGGATCGCGTGGTCCGGTCGGCAGCTCGAGGTCGAGGCGCTCGAGGATGCCGACCTGGGCGGGCTCGACGTGGTGATCTCGTCGATCGACTCCTCCGTAGCCCGGGAGTGGGTGCCGCGGATCGTCGAGGCGGGAGCGGTCGTCATCGACAACTCGTCCGCGTTCCGTCAGGACCCGGACGTCCCACTCGTGATACCCGAGATCAACGGGCGCGCGCTGCGATCGCACCGAGGGATCGTCGCCAACCCCAACTGCACCACCGCGACCGCCCTCATGGCCCTCGCGCCGCTCCATCGTGAAGCCGGCCTGCGCGCCGTCATCAGCTCCTCCTACCAGTCGGTCTCCGGGACGGGGAAGGAGGCCGTGGCCGAGCTCCTCGACCAGGCACGGAAGGCGGTCGACCAGGTCGAGGCGCTCTACGGACACGAGCCGTTGGACGTGCCGCCTCCGCAGGTCTACCGCCACCCACTCGCGTTCAACCTCTTCCCCCAGTGCGAGACGTTCCCCCCCGGGGCGGACGCCTCCACGGAGGAGGAGAAGATGGCTCTCGAGACGAGGAAGATCCTCGAGGCGCCCGACGTGGAGGTGCACGCGACGGCGGTACGGGTGCCGGTGCTGGTGGGTCACTCGGTCTCCCTCGCCGTGTCGCTCGGACGGGAGGTGACGCCCGACCGGGCCCGGTCGCTCATCGATGCCTTCCCGGGCGCCCGCGTCCTCGATGACCCGCAGGAGGCCGTGTACCCCACTCCGCTGGGGTCGGCCGGGCTCGACGACGTGCTCGTGGGACGGATCCGGACGAACCCGATACTGCGCAACGGGCTCTCGCTGTTCGTCTCGGGTGACAACCTGCGCAAGGGAGCGGCGCTGAACGCGGTGCAGATCGCCGAGCTGCTCGTCGGCTAGAAGAAGTCCGGCAGCACGGGGGCCGGGCCCGAGAAAGCGGCGGTGGCGGCCGCGAGATCGCCTTCCCGTCCCTCCGCGTAGCCCGTCGCCACCAGCTCCGAGCCGGTGCTGAACCCCGAGTACAGGGAGGCGAGTCCGCGGACGTCGATGCGCAGACGCCCACGCCCCCCCTTCCGGACCTGTCCCCGTCCTCCGGCGACGGACAGCACCCACCGACCCTCGTTCCACCCGCACACGTCGTCGCGCACGTCCAGATGGACCTCGGCCTCCATCCCCGCCGGGTACCCCCGCTCGCTGAGCGCGGCCTTCACGTCGACGATCCTCAGCATCCACGTCCACGAACGGGGCGCCTTCCACTCCTGCTCGCGCAGGACGAACAGCATCGGGTCCGATCCCGACCCCGACCAGGTGACGTCCTCGGAGAAGGACCGATGGTCGGCGAAGAAGGTCCACAGCCTCCGGGCCGCGGCGGGCGACGTGGCCACGACGTCCCGGCAGTTGAGGTTGTACCTCCACGCGCCTTCGCGGTCCTGGGTGAAGACGACGTAACCCTCGGGGCGTCCGTCACGCTCGACGACGTATCGATGGACCGTCTCCTCCGAGCGAGGTGACTGCACGAATCGCCAGTACGCCTCGGTGCGGGCGAGGTGCCCGTTGGAAGCGGCCGCCCGTCGGTCGTACAGCTGCTTGAAGACCCCGTCGCCCGCATCGACGCGGCGGATGTCCAGCTCGCGGTCGCGCACGTCGATCGCGGCCGCCGGGAGCCGGAAGCGCGTCCACGTGCCGGCCAGCTCCCAGCCCGTCCTGCGGTACACGGGTTGGGTCGCCGGGTACAGCGCGGACAGCGCGGCCCCGGCCGAGTGCATCTCCTCCAGCGAGGACCTCATCATCCCCGTGGCGAAGCCACTCGCTCGGTGCGCCGGGTCCACCGCTACGGAGGCCACTCCCCACATCGGGACGGGCCGGCCCCCGTACCACTGGCCCAGCGGCCATACGCGCATCCCGCCCACCACCGTGCCGCCGGTCCGCAGCACCCGCAGGTGGTCGGGGTCGGTCCGGTCCAACCACCGTCGACCCTCCTCGGGGGAGCGCAGGTAGACGATGTCGAGGATGGCGCCCAGCTGTTCCGTCTCGGCTGTCCCGTCGGGGCGCCCGAAGGCGATGGGTCCTCTCATGCCGGCGGGCAGGAACAGGGGGTCGTGTGGCATTTCGGGCAGCCGGCTCCGTAACGGGTGACCGCGGCCTGGGAGAGGTCCACCCCCACGATGCTCGCGAGCGAAGCGAGCCACGCGAAGACATCGGCGAACTCTTCCTCGAGGTTCGCGCGGTCCTCCCCGCGCAGGGCTCGAGAGAGCTCGCCGACCTCCTCGACGAGCCAGGCGAACGTCCGGGCGGACCCGCGCTCCCGGTCGCGGTCGAGGTAGATCTCCTCGATCTGCTGCTGGAACTGAGCGATCTGCAAGGCCACCTCCCGGTGCATACGAGGAGGGGACACAGGACCGGTCCTGTGTCCCCTCTGGTCGGGACGGCGGGACTTGAACCCGCGACCTCAGCGTCCCGAACGCTGCGCGCTACCAAGCTGCGCTACGTCCCGATCGAATCATCCTACTGCCTCGCTCGTTCGACCACAGGGGGGCCCTCCTGTAGGATCGGACCGGCGCCGTCCCCCTCGGCACACGACGATGAGGTCCCCCGCGAGACACCGAGCCGCCCTCACGGTCCTGCTCGCCTGCGCCTTCCTCGGCGCGGCGGCCCCCGCGCATACCCAGGCCGAGAGGCGCGTGGAGGTCGTCCAGCTCAGCGGGTTGCTGGACGCCGCGTACGAGCGCGCCATCGACCGCGCCATAGCGGTCGCGGAACGCGAGGGGTCGGTGGCCGTGGTCATCCAGGTCGACTCGGCCGGTGGGATCGACGGGGACCGCGCCGCCCGCGTGGTGGACCGGATACTCACTGCGCGTGTGCCGGTGATCGCGTGGGTCGGGCCGCCGGGGGCGCAGGCCGCGCACGCCTCAGCCGTGGTCGTAGCGGCGGCGCATGTCTCGGTCATGGCTCCAGGCACCGCGCTCGGCCCGGTCCAGACCCTCGACCTGCGGGCGGGGTCGCCCGATCAGGACGCGGCCGGGGCGGCCCTGTTGCGCGTCCGGCAAATCCGCGAACGAGAGATCGGAGCCATCGCGCGGGGGGCGCTGTCGGCGGACGCAGCCGAACGCTCCGGCGCGGTGGACCTCGTCGCGCTGCAGCTCCCGGAGGTGCTCGCCAAGGCCGACGGTCGGACCGTGTCGCTCGGCGGGGCCGATGCGACGCTGCGCACCGACCCCGAGGACGTGGCGGTGCGGTTCCGCAAGACGGATCTGCTGGGCCGGGTCCAGCACGCGGTCGCCCAGGCATCCGTCGCGTACCTGCTCCTGCTCCTCGGACTGGTCGGTCTGGTCTTCGAGCTCTTCCACCCGTCGACCGGACCCGCAGGCCTGACCGGGCTCGTCGGGCTGGGGTTGGGGCTCTACGGAGTGGGGGTCCTCGGCGGCTCCTGGCTCGCGGTGGCCCTCATCGTGGCGGGCGTGGCCGGGTTCTGCGTCGATCTGCGCGTCGAAGGTCTGGGGCTCTTCACCGCGGCCGGCCTGGCGATGCTCGTGGCCGGGGCCGTGCTGCTCTTCCGAGGACCCTACATCCAGGTGAACGGGTGGGTGCTATGGCTCGGCATCGCCTCGATGGTCGTGTTCATGCTCGGTGCGATGACGCGGGTGCTGAGGGACCTCCGAGCGATCGCCCGTGGCGAGCTCGAGGTCGTCGACCCTCACCCGCACTGAAGGAGGAGCGAGATGGGTCCGGAGGAACGACTGAAGGAGCTTGGGATCGAGCTGGGGGAACCGGCCAAGCCGGTCGCCGCCTACGTGCCGACCGTCCGGTCGGGCAACCTCGTGTTCGTCTCGGGACAGGTGCCCCTCGAAGGGGGGAAGCCGGTGCACGTCGGGCTGCTGGGCGAGGGCGTGACCCTCGAGGAGGGGCAGGAGGCGGCCCGGCGCGCCTGCGTCCAGGTCCTGGCCGCGCTGAAGGCCGAGCTCGGCGACCTATCCGCGGTGAAGCGCATCGTCCGCGTGGGCGTCTTCGTGGCCAGCACGCCCACGTTCACCGACCACCCCAAGGTGGCCAACGGCGCATCGGAGCTGCTGCAGGAGGTCTTCGGGGAGGCGGGACGTCACGCGCGGGCCGCGGTCGGCGTCTCCTCCCTCCCGCTGGGGGTCTGCGTGGAGGTCGACCTCGTGGCCGAGGTCTAGGTGAAGCACCTCTTCGTCACGAACGACTTCCCGCCCAAGGTCGGCGGGATCGAGTCCTACGTGGCCGGTCTCGCCTCGGGGTTCGAACCCGAGGACGTGGTCGTCGTCGCGCCCGCGCGAGCGGGGCACGAACAGGTCGACGTCCACCTCCCGTACCCGGTCGTCAGGCTCGGCGGTTCCTATCTGCGCGCGAGGAGGTCCGTAGCCTCACGCGTCTCGGAGATCGCCCGTTCGCACCGGGTCGACGTCGTGCACTTCACCCATACGCTCCCCCTGGGGCGGCTCGGACGGCGGGTCCGCAAGGCGACCGGGCTCCCGTTCACCGTGTTCGTCCACGGATCGGAGGTGTTCGTGCCCTCGCGGGCGCCGCTCCTGCGCCGGGTCGTCGGGCGGACGCTGAACGCGGCGGACGCGGTCGTCTGCGTGAGCGAGTACACCGCATCCCGGGTGAGGGAGCTCACCGGCGGCAGGACGGAGATGGGTATCGTCCCCCCGTCGGTCGACGTCGACCGCTTCTCGCTGGCCGTGAGCGGAGCCAAGGTGCGGGAGTCGCTGCGGCTCGGCGGGAGGTTCGTGGTCCTGTTCGTCTCCCGGCTCGTGAAGCGCAAGGGCGCGGACACGCTCCTGCAGGCGTTGAAGCTCGTCCCGGACGTCACCGGGGTCTTCGTGGGGTCCGGACCCGAGGAGCAGGCACTTCGACGCCTCGCCGGAGAGCTGGAGCTCGGGAGCCGGGCCGTGTTCGCGGGACGCGTGCCCGATGCGGCGCTGCCGCAGCACTACGCGGCGGCGGACATCTTCTGCATGCCGTGCTCGGACCGGTACGGCGACCTCGACACGGAGGGGTTCGGGATCGTCTACCTCGAGGCGGCCGCGAGCGGGCTCGCGGCGATCGCGGGCCGGTGCGGGGGATCGGCCGAGGCGGTCTTGGACGGAGTGACCGGCATCGTGCTGGACGGTCCGGACCCGGCCATCCTCGCCAAGGCCATCACCCGACTCCGAGACGACGAGGCGACCCGGGTCCGGATGGGAGCCGCCGGACGCGACCGCGTATGCGAGGGCTTCACTCCGATCGCGCAGGCCGCCCGTCTCGAGGACCTGGTCGCTCGGCTCAGTCGACCAGCGACGTCAGCGTCCTGATCCGCTGCTTCGCGTACTCGACGGCGGCGTCGGCCGTCGTCAGGCCTCGGTCGGAGGCGAGGTGCAGGACGTCGAGGAGCGTCCGGCCGATGCGGTCCACCCTGGCCGAGACGCGCGCAGCGTTCCAGCCCGACAGCTCGTCGGCGACACAGATCAGCCCACCGGCGTTGACGATGAAGTCGGGCGCGTAGAGCACCCCGGCGTCCTGGAGGCGCTGCGCGTCGTCCGGGGTGGCGAGCTGGTTGTTGGCGGCGCCGCAGACGATGCGGGCGCTGAGGCTCGGGATGGTTGCCGAGCTGATCACGCCGCCCAGTGCGCAGGGCGCGAAGACGTCGCAGTCGGTGGTGAGGGCCTCGTCCGGTGTGCACGTCCGGACCCCGTGCGTGGCCACGGTCCGCCCTACCGCATCGAGGTCGACGTCGGAGACGACGACCTCGGCTCCCTCGGCGGCGCAGATCCCGGCGAGGCTCTGTCCCACCTTCCCGACGCCCTGGATGACCACCCTCCGTCCGGCCATCGACTGGTCACGGTGGAGGTGGTAGAGGCAGGAACGGATCGCGTTGGCCACGCCCTGAGCGGTGAAGGGCGAAGGGTCGCCGTGACCACCGTGGAAGGGGGAGGTCCCGACCACCCATCTCGTCTGCGTGCGGACCTCGTCGAGGTCGGGTGTCGTCGTCCCCACGTCCACGGAGGTGATGTAACGACCGCCCAGGGACTCGACCGCTCGGCCGTACGCCCGGAGGAGGGCCTCTGTCTTGTCCCGCTGGGGATCGGCGATGATCACCGCCTTGCCCCCACCCAGGTCGAGCCCGGCGGCCGCCGCCTTCCAGGTCATGCCCTCGGCCAGCCGCAGCACGTCGGTCAGCGCCTCCTCCTCGGTGGCGTACGGACGGCATCTCGTCCCGCCCAGGGCAGGCCCCAGCCTCGTGCTGTGGATCGCGATGATCGAGCGCAGCCCGGCGGCCGGGTCGCTCGCGAAGAGGACCCTCTCGAACCCGGGTGCGTGGTCGAACACGTTCATCCCGCGCCTAGACTCTAGGGGAGATGACGACGAAGCTGTGCTGCGCGTACCTGCGGGTGTACCAACCGCTCGACGCCTTCACCGCGAGCGAGCGGTCCGCGATGGAGCGCGCGGTCCGGGGGCCCGCGGCCCGCACGACCGCCGGGCTCGGTCCAGCACCGTCGCTCGCGCTCGTGGACGCCGAGGAGGCGGCCGAGGTCTTCACGAAGGTCGTCGAGGGCGAGACGTACGCGTGTCCCGGGCAGCTGCGGCTTCGATCGCTGCTCGGGATGCTGTCCTTCGAGCGCTCCCTGCCCCCGTCCGCCGTCGGGGCATTCTTCACGAACGAGGAGCTGGCCGTGGCCCGGACCGAGATCGCGGCCCTCGAGGCTGAGCTTCCGCTTCGGGCCCACCTGATCCAGAGCCCCTGGCATGTCCCGCTGCGCTGGTTCGTCGCGTTCGACGACTCCGAACGGCGCATGGAGCACGACGGCGACCATCCTCGCCTCCGCTACGAGACGGCCATCGTCGACGCCAACGAGCGGATCGCGCGGACCCTCGATGTCCTGCGCACGGCCGGAGCGGTCCACCCCGGCATCTCGGGGATGGTGTACGAGCTCGCCCAGTGGCTGGCCGGGTTCGACCCCCGGGCGGTGATCGAGCTGGACTATGCCAGCGTCTCGACGCTGTTCAGCGAGGAGGACCTCGCCGACGACCACACGGCCACCGAGATCTCGTGCGCGATACAGGCCCTCGCCGAGGGCGACGGGATGCGCGCCGCGCTGTACTACCAGCGGGCGGGGTCGAGGTGGCAGCAGGTGCGCGCGCTCGGTTCCTTGAACTAGCGCTGACCTGCGGAAACGCTCTCCGCCGCCATCCGCCTAGTCCGAATGAATCAGCAGAAAACGGGCATGTGGGGCCATAGGCATCCGGAGGCGGAGGACCTACCTTGTGTCCAGCGACCGGCGAAGGTCGTGCGGATGGAAGTGAGGTGAGGTCATGAGGCGTAAGGATGGATTGCTGACCCCAGGGGAGGTCGCCGCGCTGTTCCGGGTCGATCCGAAGACGGTCACGCGCTGGGCGAAGGCCGGCAAGCTCCAGGCCATCCGGACCCTCGGCGGGCACCGCAGGTTCCGGGAGTCCGAGGTCAGGGCGTACCTCGACCAGCAGCGCGGGAGCACCAGCGTTTGACCCGACGGCCGACCTGACAGGTCGCCGTCACCAGTTCCCTCTGGACGCGGAGGCACCGTCGACCGGACAGGTCCGACGGGCCCAGGCCGCTCCCTCGTTGAGAGGGGTAGCCGGGTGGACATCACGGGGGCCGGATCCTCAGATCCGGCCTTCGTGCTGTCCGGAGGTGGCGGGGACCGCGAGCATCACCTGGTAGACGGGCCGCGGCACGGGTCCGAACCGCATCTTGTACCTCTCGTCTCCCCTCAGGAAGTCGAAGCGCGCCTTGCCCTCCGCTATCGCCTGCTCGATGAGGTGGCCTATGAGGACCATCCCCGGAGCGAGCTTCGCCAGGTCGGGTCGGAACGAGGAGTTGTACAGCTCGAGGGAGCCGCGGAAGTCGTAGGAGAAGGTACACGCGACGGGCTCCCCGTCGAGGTCGAGCACGTCGAGGCGCGCCATCCCGAACAGGAACAGGTCGGCGGCGAGTCGACGGAAGAACCTCTCTCGCTCCTCGGTGAAGAACGCGGCCTTCTCGCCGGGCGCCTGCCGATGGAACTCGAAGAAGGCGGCCAGGTCGTCCTCCCACCCGACCTCGTGCGCCCGGCGCACGGTCACCTTCCCTGCCTCATCGAGCCGACGACGCTTCCGGCGCAGCTCGTGGCGATCGTGCCCGCTCAGCGAGGCGAGGTACTCGTCGAAGGTCGCCGGCAGAACGATCTCAGGGGAGACGTCGACCTGCTCGGACGCGTGGGCCAGCCCCTTCTCGTCGGCGACGGACCCTACGACGTCCCGCCAGCGCTCCGTCGACGGGACGGAGTGGAACCTGAGCCGCCTGAACCCACCCTCCGTGAAGGCCCAGTCGAGGAAGAACGAGAGGGCGTGCGCCTCCCGCCCCGGTACGGCGACCGGGACCTGCTGGTCGGTGACGTCCTCCCCGCCCAAGAACGTGAGCAGGCCCGACTCCGAGACGCACCGGCAGCCCGGGAAGACGGCGATCGGGTCGCCGTCGTCCCAGACGGTGGCGAGGAGCAGCTCACCCGACCCCAGCGTCTCCCACCAGGCCTGCAGCCACGAAGGCGTGGAGAAGACGCCGGCGTCGCGGTCCTGCTCCAGGACGCGCTCCCAGGGCCGGATCACGTCCGGGCTCCAGGAATCGGACAGCGAGAGGCGCAGGGCCACGGCACGACGGTATAGCAAGGGGAAGGGACCCGCGGGGAGCGGGTCCCTTCCGTGGTGCGGGGAGGGGGGGTGTAGCTCTCTGGTCGTTCAGGCGGCCCGGGTGGACGAACCCTTGCGGCGCTCGCGCAGGGAGACGATCGCCTGGCGGGCGTCGGTGCTCAGGTCGCGGACGGCCTTGCGCGCCTCGACCGGCACGTCCTCCAGCGAGCGCCGGACGTCGGCGAAGCGTGCGCGCAGTCGGACGATGACCACCTCGCCGCGCTCCCCGAGCTCGACGGTCGTGCGGCGCAGCGCGGGCTCCACGTCCTTCAACTGCTCGAGGACGGGGGTCGTCCGGATGTTGCGCACGGCGGGGATCTCGCGCACCTTCTCGGTCACGAGGTCTACCGTGCCGAGCACCACGTAGGTGCTCCGCTCAAGACGCTTCATGGCTCTTACCTCCTGTTGTCGCCTGACGGGTCTGACGTCGATTGGCCCTTCGCTCCGCGGTCTCGATCCGGGAGCGCTCGTACAGCTCCGCGATCACCCGCTTCTGCTTGTCGGTGAGGCCCGGGTCCCGGAAGATCGCCGCTAGCACGTCCCCGTTCTCGGGTGGCTGATCGACCAACCCAGCCTGGGCGTAGAGCGCGTCGGCGCTGGTCCGCATCGCGGCCGCCATCGCGTGCATGATGCGGTTCACGACCTCGGCGCTCGGTCGACGCAGGCCTCTCTCGATCTGGCTGAGGTACGGGTTGGAGACCCCTGAGAGGTCGGCCAGCTTGCGCAGGGAGACTTGGCCGCGCCTGCGCTGCTCCCGGATGAAGCCGCCGACGTCGGGGATGTGGGGGGTCCCGCGCTTGATCATGTCCAGATGCTAGCAGAGTTTGCAAACTTTGCAAGCACTCGTGAATGGATGCACAAAGGCTCCCGCGGGTTGTGCCTGGCCCGATCTGCGTCGGAGGGGAGCGAAGCGAGCCGGACGCTAGCCGGCCTCAGCCCCGGCCCTGCTCCAGGCCCAGGACGACGTCGAGGAAAGTCTCGACGAGGCGGGGGTCGAAGTGCGTTCCCGACCCCGCCCGGACGATGTCCACCGCCTCGTCGAGGGTGAAGGACCTGGTCCGGTACGGGCGGTCGGACGTCAGCGCGTCGAAGACGTCGGCTATCGCGAACACCCGCGCCGCGACCGGGATCTCGTCTCCCGCCTTCCCGTAGGGGTAGCCGGTGCCGTCCCACCGCTCGTGGTGGTAGCGGATCACGTCGAAGGCGGGTTCGAGGATCTTCACGTCCGAGATCATCTGGACCCCGGCCACGGGGTGCATCCGCATGATCTTCCACTCGTCGTCGTCGAGCGGCCCGGCCTTCTGGATGACCTCGCGAGGCACCTGCCACTTCCCGATGTCGTGGAGCAGGAACCCAAGCCGGAGCTCGCGGAGGTTCGGGAGCCCGATCTCACGCGACACAGCCGACGCCCATCGGGTCGTCCGCGCGAGATGGGCCCGGGTGTCGGGGTCGCGGCCCTCCACCACCAAGGCGAACGCGAGGGCGAAGGACTCCTGGGCCTCCTCCAGCCGCTGCACGAGCTCGGCCAGACTCGTGGACTTCTCCTTCTCGAGCCGGTAGAGCATGCCGAGCTCCTCGGCGAAGATCGTCAGCTGCTCGGACAGGTCCCAGGGCGGCGTCGTGGGCTCCTCGTCCGGGATCCTCTTCTCGACCACCTATGACTCCAGCAGCGCGGTGAGCCGGCTCAGGAGGTCGAGGGCCGAGAACGGCTTCGACATGACGTCGTCCGCGCCGGCCGCCCGGGCCTCCTCCCCCGAGTCCGTAGCGGGGATGCCGCTGAGGACGAGTACCTTCGGTCCCGGCCGGATCGCCTTCAGCTTCTTGCAGATCTCGAACCCGTCCATGCCCGGGATGATCAGGTCGAGTATCACGGCGTCGGGGACGGCCCTCTCCACCTCGTCGAGGGCCTGTTCGCCGGACGAGGCCTCGGCCACCTCGTGCCCCTCGGCCTCGAGCACCACGCGCACCACCCGCCTGACGAGATCCTCGTCGTCGACGAGGAGGATACGAGCCACTAGGCTCCCCCCTGCATGGCCGCCGTCATCTCCCTCCGAGGATGTCGTCGACGGAGGCCGACCCGGACCGGTACCTGCGCGTGAGCTCCGCGGCGAGCTCGTCGATCACGTGGTGGACCTTCCGACGCTGCTCCGAGACGCGCCGCTCCTCGCTGACCAGCCGCTGCACGAGGGCCTCGATCTGTTCGGTGGTGAGGTCCGGGAGCCTGGCCAGGTCGTCGCTGGAGTCGATGTCCGCGACTGCTTGCCCCCCGAGGGTCTGCAGTCGCTCCGACGGCATCCCCGACCGCGCGCCGCGGCTCCCTCCGGAGGCGCCCTCGCCGAGCGTCGCGGTCAGCCTCTCGATGAGGTCGTCGGGTCCGGACCCGTCCCGGCGCCGGACCAGCTCGGACCGCAGGATGTCCATCTTCCCGTGCAGCCACCGTCTGACGAAGGAGAGGACCTCCTCCTCCTCGCGTGCCTCGTCCCGTCGCCGACGCAGAGCGGCGATGTCGAGCTGTCCGGCCGTGGAGACGAACGAGGGGTCGAGGACGCCTTCCAGGGTGGGCCGTCCGTCACTCATGAGGAGCCAATCCTACCGCGCGTGACCAGCGTTCCCGAGCGGCTTAACAGACGCGGATGAGGCTGTAATAGGGGTTGATCGGCGCACCTCCGCCGGGGTGGATCTCGAAGTGGATATGGGGCGCGCCCCCCCTGGCGTTGCCGGTGTTCCCCACGTACGCGATCGTCTGTCCGGCCGATACCCTCTGGCCGGTCGAGGTCGCGAACCCGCTCATGTGCGTGTAGTAGTACTGGTTCCCGTCATCGCCCCACAGGTAGATCGACAGCCCCCCTAGCCCCCCGGACGAGATCCGCGATATCCGGCCGTCGACGACGGCCGCCGCGGGGGACCCGTGCGCTGCGAAGATGTCGTTCCCCTTGTGCCGGCGGCGTCCGCCCCCGCGGGGCGCCCCCCAGTCGTTGCTGAACGACCGCGGTCCGGCCGCCGGGCAGGCCC
>DATLFR010000157.1 GCA_035540895.1 Actinomycetota bacterium
TTCCAGGGGAGCCCCGGGAACGTAGGCAACCACTGCCGTGAGCGGTCCGTGCCGTTCGAGTGCCTGTCCGACGCGGGAGGCGAGGGGTACGACGCGTTCGGGCTGGAACGGTCCGGCGTCACCACCTGGCTGAGCCCGGCCACGGTGGTGAAGGGGTTGAAGCTCTACCGACGCGGGCTGACCACCGGTCTCCCGCATACCGGACAGGACGTCCGTCAGATGCCGGGCACGTTCGTCGTCTCGAAGGGGGGACGGGTCCGGCTCGCGCACTACAACCGCGACCCGGCGGACAATCCCTCGCTGGACGTGCTCCTCGGGGCGCTCGGGGCGTCCTGACCGCCTCAGAGCAGGTGGTCCCCGAGCTCGCGGAGCGACCCGAGGTCGTGGACGTCCTGCGTGAGCAGGGGCACCGAGATCACCCGGGTCCGGGCGCGCTTCGATAGCTCCTCCGCGCGCCGGAGATCCCTGGTCGCCAGGTCGTGGAGCGTCCTGAGCGTCTCTGCTCCCTCGGACAGGACGGCCCGGGTGGCGTCCTCGTCGAGTCCGAGGGGTCGCGCCACCGTCTGGACGTCGGCCACGTCCAGCGCCTCGAGGGTCTCCCGCGCGTCGGGCTCCGCGAAGCGGGCGGGGATGGTCTTGTTCGCCACCACGCCGGCCAGTCGCAGCCCTTCGTCGACCAGCCGGTCGATGAAGAAGCCGGCCTCCCCCAGCGGAGGGCCCTCGAGCGTCGTCACCACCACGAACCCGGTCGTGGGCTGCTGCATGATCTGGAGCACCTCGGCCGCCCGCTCCTTGAACGCGTCGTACAGCGACTGGAAGTCGACGACGAACGCAGACAGGTCCTCGAGCAGCTGGGAGCCGAGGACCCGGTCAGCGATCTTCAGGAACGGGGTGGCGGTGACGTTGAAGGCGCGCAGGCCTACCCGTCCGGCCGCGGAGTAGGGCCGGGCCAGCCACTTCAGCACGTTCCCGCCGACGAGATCGGTCATGCGCTTCGGCGCGTCCAGGAAGTCCAGCGCGTGCCGGGTCGGCGGCGTGTCGATCACGATCAGGTCGTAGACCCCCCGGTCGTGAAGGTCGGCGAGCCGCTCCATCGCCATGTACCCCTGCGAGCCGACGAAATGCTCGGACAGCCCCTGGTAGAGGCGGTTCGACTTGAGGTGCCGGGCCACCTCGGCGTCCGGCGAGTACCTGTCGACCAGCTCGTCCCAGGCCGACTTCATGTCCAGCATGGCGGCGGTCAGGGAGCCGCCCGCGCTCCCGATCTCCACCTCGACCTCGTGGTGTCCGAGGCCGGTTCCCAGGCCGAGCGCCGAGGCCAGCCTCCGCGCGGGGTCGATGGTGAGGACGATCGTCTTGCGGTCCTGCGCCGCGGCGAGCGCGAGCGCCGCCGAGACCGAGGTCTTCCCGACACCGCCCGACCCACACACGACGAGGATCCCGCTGGAGGCGATGGCCTCGGCCAGGCCGTTCCCCTCACCCCGCAACATCGGCCTCCCGCAGGGCGTCGGAGACCGACCGGGTGACCGACAGCGTGTGACGCGAGACCGGCATCAACGGGACCTCGAGCACCGGGGGGCCGAGGGACCTGAGTCGGTCGCGCATGGGAGCCTGGTTCGCGGCCAGGCGCGAGCGAAGGGCGACCGCGTCCTGGAGCGCACCGGTGGGGGCGCCGAGGATGTCCGGGGTGATCCCGGAGAGGGCGCTCGCGTGGGCGAGCGGCTCCACGATCCTGTTCGCGACGACGGCGAGCACCGGGGTATCCACCTGGGTCGGCACCTGCTCGATCAGCTCCGCCGTCTCGGCCACCGGCATCTCCTCGGCGAGCGAGACGACGACGATGCCGCTCACGGCGGGGTCCTCGAGGACGACGCGCACCCACTCCGTCTGGTTGCGTATCAGCCCCACGCCTACGAGCTCCTGGAGCGTTCGCGGCCCCCTCAGGTGGGAGAGCACCTGTCCAGAGGGAGCCGCGTCGACCACGATCAGGTCCCATCGCTTCGCCCCGTCCCGAACCGCCCTCTCCTCGAACCCGACCTTGCCGGCGATCAGCACCTCGCGGATGCCCGGGGCGGCTGTCGCGATGAAGTCGAAGACCTTGTGCAGCGGTCCTATGCGGTACATCCGCGGGATCTTGAGGCCCACGCGGAGGTACTCGTCGAGCGCCTCCGCCGGGTCGAGCGCGAGGTGCCAGAGCCCGTCGCCCGCCTGCTTCGCCGCGTACCCCGGGGGCCCGGAGTCGAGGAAGCGGGCCGCGTCGCCCTTCGCCTCGACATCGATCAAGAGCGTCCGGCGGCCGCGCTGCGCACCCTCCAGGGCCAAGGCGGCGGCGATGGTCGACTTCCCGACCCCCCCCTTGCCCGTCACGAACACGATCCGGCGGGAGAAGAGGTCGTCGAGGACGGGCATCCGGGCCAGCCTATCGAAGCGTCGCCCCGGACCGGCTCCCTATGATGGTCCCCACGACCTGGAGGTGCGATGACCGCTTTCACCCTGTCCGAGGAGCTCTCTGCGCTGCGCGAGTCCGCGCGCGCGTTCGCGGAGCGCGAGATAGCGCCCGTGGCCGACGAGGCCGAGCGGACCGAGACCTTCCCCAAGGAGCTCTTCGCGAAGGCGGGCAAGGCGGGGTTCATCGGCATGCGGTACCCGACGTCGCTCGGGGGGTCCGAGGCGGGGATCCTGGCCGAGGTCCTCTGGCGGGAGGCGGGGAGCCGCGTGAACGCCGGGATCGCCTCGGCGCTCTCCGTCCCCGGCAACATCGGGTCCTACCCGATCTTCGAGTTCGGGAGCCCCGAGCAGGCACAGACCTACATCCCGAAGGTCACGTCCGGCGAGTGGATAGGAGCGTTCGCCCTGACCGAGCCCGCCGCCGGCTCCGATGTCGCCGGGATACGCGCCACGGCCGAGCGCCGCAACGGCTCGTGGGTGCTGAACGGCACGAAGATGTTCATCACGTGCGCCCCCTCCGCGAACTTCTTCATCTTCACCGCCTACACCGACCGCGACCTCGGCTACAACGGGATCGCCAACTTCATCCTCGGCCGCGACCGGCTCCCGGACGAGGCGATCCGCCCCCTCAAGACCCTGGGGCACCGTTCGGGCGAGCTCGGCGAGGTGGTCGTCGACGGCATCGAGGTGCCCGACGACGCGCTGATCGGGGAGCCCACCGGCGGCTTCAAGCGGGCGGCCAGGACCCTCAACGGAGGCCGGTTGATCGTCGCCGGGGGAGCGCTGGGCACCGCGCAGGCGGCCCTGGACGTCTCTGTGCAGTACGCGCGGGAGCGGGACGCCTTCGGGCATCCGATCGGTGACTTCCAGGCCGTCGCCTTCCGACTCGCCCAGGTGGCCGCCGAGATCGAGTCGGCGCGCGTCACGACCTACTGGGCGGCCAGCCTGTGGGACGCCGGACAGGAGACGCCGAAGGAGATCGCCGTGGCCAAGCTGATGGCCACCGAGACGGCCGTGCGCGCCACGAGCGAGGGGTTCCGCACGTTCGGCGGCTACGCCTACATCGCCGACGAGTTCCCCATCGAGCGGCTCCTGCGCGACGCCCGGATGTACGTGATCGTCGAGGGGACGTCGGACGTGCAGAAGCTGATCCTCTCCCGCCAGCTCGGGCTGAACCCACGCTGATGGCCCACCACTTCGACGGACGCGGTTTCCGCATCCACTACGTGGAGCAGGGCGAAGGACAGCCGGTCGTCTTCGCCCACGGGTTCCTCATGGACCACACGATGTTCGCCCCTCAGTTCGAGGACACCCCCGACACCCATCGCTGCGTCGCCTGGGACATGAGGGGTCACGGTCTCAGCGAATGTCCGCCCGGACCCTGGGCACTCCAGGACATCGTCGACGACTGGATCGCCTTCGTGGAGCACGTCGGAGACGGACCCGCGCACCTCGTGGGGATGTCCACCGGCGGGATGATCTCGCTCCGCCTCGCGCTCCAGCGACCCGAGCTCGTCCGCTCCCTCGTCCTGATCGACACGCACGCGGGGGGAGAGGAGGAGGACAGGATCGGCCTGTACCGCAGCTATCAGCAGGCCGTCCGAGACCTCGAGGGCGAGCTCCTCCCCGACGACCTGGCCGCCGCCTCCCTGCCGCTACTGTTCGGACCCCGCTACCTGCGCGAGGAGATGGACGCCCTGAAGGTGCACGTGGCCCGCGGCAAGGACATGGACCACACCGCCATCGTCGAGGGTCTCGAGGCACTGATCACCCGCGACTCGGTAGCCGACCGTCTAGGGGAGATCGGGGTGCCCACCCTCGTGATCCATGGGGCAGAGGACGCGTCGATACCCGTCGCCCGCGCCGAGGCGATAGCGGCCGGCATACCGGGAGCCGAGCTGCATGTGATCGCCGACGCCGGACACACGACGCCGTTGGAGGCGCCGGATGAGGTGAACCGGCTCCTCGAGGGGTTCCTGCGCCGCGTGTCCTAGTCCTCGGGGGGCTGACCGCTCTTCAGGCGCAGTGCGTCCAGGAGGTCCTCGGTCCGGTCGATGATCGCCTCGACGTCCTCGGACATCTCGTCCGGGAGCGTCTCGAGCGCTGTTCGCAGCTCCTCGAGCGCGGTCTCCAGGGCAGCGATCGCTTCGTCCACGTGGTCCTCTCCTCGCTGGATGTCCGGAACGGTCGGGAGTGTACCCCGACAGGTGGCGATCCGAAAGCCCTGTAACCTGGGTCGATGCATCCGGTGGAGCCCCGCATCTCGGCGTACATGTCCACGCTCGTGCGTCGCCACGACGACCCCGTACTGATCGAGATGGAGGACCACGCGGCGCGGAACGGCTTCCCGATCGTGGGGCGTCTGTGCGGGGTCACCATCGAGCTGCTGGCCCGCTCCGTGGGAGCCCGCCGGGTGTTCGAGCTCGGCTCCGGGTACGGCTACTCGGCCTGGTGGTTCGCGCGCGCCGTGGGGGAGCAGGGCGAGATCCACTGCACGGACGGGGACCCGCACAACGCATCCGCCGCCGAGGGCTACCTCACCCGCGCGGGAGTCTGGGACCGGGTCACCTACCACGTCGGGGACGCCCTGACGCACCTGAAGCAGACAGAGGGCGAGTTCGACGTCGTCTACTGCGACGTGGACAAGGTCGGGTACCCGGAGTGCTGGCGGCACGCGCGGGACCGCGTCCGCGTCGGGGGCCTGTGGATCTGCGACAACACGCTGTGGTCGGGGCGTGTTTTGGAGGAGGACCGCGACGAGGCGACGCAGGCCATCGTCGAGCACAATGCGATGGTCGCCGAGGATCCCGACTACCTGTCCGTGATCGTGCCCACGCGCGACGGCCTCATGGTCGCCCTGCGCGTGTCCTGACGCCGCTCAGCGCGACGGGAGCGAGTACACCCAGAGCCCGTCCACCCGCTCCCGAACCGCGCGCTCCCTGAGCCGGAGGTACTCCAGGTGCGAGAGCGTCTCGGCGAGAGCCAATCGTTCGATGAAGTCGCGCAGCTCGCGGTCGAAGAGCCGACGCGCCGTGTCGAGCGCGGTCATGGGTCCGTGACGCGCCAGCACCTCCTCGATCCGCTTCAGGCGCTGTCGGTGATGCCACCTGATCGCCTGGGCCCGCTCGGCTCCCTCCGCGAAGACGCGCCCGTGTCCGGCGAGCACGACCTTGGGGTCGAGCGACGCGAGGAGCGCGAGGGAGTCGAGGAACTGCCCAAGGGGGTCGGGAGGGTCGATCGTGTAGCCGACGTGGGGCGTGATCGAGCGCAGCAGCGTGTCCCCGCTCAGCAACACGCCGTCCGCGGCCCGGTGAAGCGCGATGTGGCCCACCTCGTGGCCCGGGGTGTAGTGCACCTCCCACTCGCCGTCGGCCAACCTCAGCACGTCTCCCGGTTCGACGAACTCGAAGGTCTCGGGCATCGGGAAGAGGAAGAAGCGCGCGCTGACGTCCTCGGTCTCGCGACCGTGCTCGGCGTAATGATCGGTGACCGCCTGCCACCTGTCGGGCGTCTGCATGAGCTCGAACCCGGTCCGGACGTTGGGGTGACACACCACCGGGGCGCCCGATCTCTCCTGCAGGACGCTCGCCAGTCCGATGTGGTCCGGGTGGCAGTGCGTCAGCACGATCCGCTCGAGATCGGTGATGTCACGGCCCAGCCAGGCGATCGTCTGCTCGATCCGGTCCAGGGATTCCCCGCCCCCGAGCGCGGTGTCCACCAGGACGAGGCCGCCTCCCGGTCCGTCGGCCAGGTAGGTGTGGACGTGCTTCAGCCCCGGGAACGGGATGTCGTGGGTCACCCTGATGATCCCCGGGTACGGTGCGGCGACGAAGGGCCGCTCTCGTGCGGTCACTCGTGGAGCTTCTCCTGCACCACGAACGTGACCTTGAGCCAGACGCGGTACCCCTCGATCCCGTCCGGTCCCACCGTCCCCGTGATCCGCTCGATCTCGAACCCCTCGATATCGGCGATCGTCGCCGAGGCGCGGGCCAGCGCGTGCTCCACCGCCGCCTCTATCGATCCGCTAGACGTCCCGGACAGGTCGATCGTCTTCGTCACCGTCATCTCGTCCCTCCTCTACACGATCGCGATCCACACCCGGCCGGGCCCGTGCACCCCGACCGTCAAGACGAGCTCTATATCGGCCGTCCGACTTGGCCCGGTGACGAGCACGAGCTGCGACGGCAGGCCTTCTGGGTAGTGCTCGCCGAGCCGCCGGAAGAGCACTGCCGCGGTCGTCAGGATGCGGTCCCGAGCGACCAGGAACAGCACGCCGGGCGGCAGCAGCGAGGCGGACCGGCCGCCGGCGCGTCCCGCGTCGATCACGACCGACCCGGTGGCGGCGATCCCCCACGCGCCCCCGGCGATCCCCAGGTCGGCGGCCGCCGCCGCCCCGGGGGAGTCGAACGCGGCCTCTCCCATGCCCACGCTCGAGAGCAGGGGCAGGACGGCCGCCGTCTCGGGGTCACGGGTCCGGACGACCGTGCGGGCTCCCGTCTCCTCGAGGAGGTCCCGGAGGTCGTCGTCGGTGACGATCCGTCTCACGATCGCCCCGGACCCCTGAGCGGCCTCGGTGAAGGCCACGACCGGGTCCGCGAGATCCCGCACGTAGGCCGGCTCGGGGACCGCGACGGAGCCCGTCCCGACATCCGCGTCCGTCCCGAGTTGCGCGCGGACCCGGGCGAGGAAGGCGTCGCGCGTCGTCACAGCTCGCCTCGATCGAAGCGCTCGCGGAAGCCGGGTCCGGACGGGGGCCGGGGGAGGGAGCGCCCGTCCGTCCATGCGTCCGGGGCCATGCGTTCCGGCACGATCCGCGAGGCGGTCCGGGCGGTCCGGACGCTGGCCCGGTAGGCGGCCGGCCGGCTCCACGTCTCGGCCCAGGCTCGCCACACAGCGCGCTGCGCGCGGGGCAACGAGGGCGCCTCCCGCCTGCGCAGCGCGAGGAGCAGGTCGTGAAGGGGGATCCGCACGGGGCAGGCCTCCCAGCACGCCCCACACAGGCTCGAGGCCTGGGCGAGCTCCGGTGCGTGCGGGGCGCGATCGAGGAGAGGGGTGAGGACGGCTCCCACCGGACCCGAGTAGACCCCCCCGTACGCGTGGCCACCGATCTGGCGGTACACCGGACAGACGTTGAGGCACGCGCCGCAGCGTATGCAGTGCAGGATCTCCTGGAGCTCCGTCCCCAGGATCTCGGACCGGCCGTTGTCCACGATCACCAGGTGGAACTCGTCCGGACCGTCCACCTCCCCCGCCCGACGCGGGCCGGTCATGGCATTGGCGTAGACGGTGATGTCCTGCCCGCTGGCCGCCCGGGGCAGGAGGGCCAGCATGAGCTCGAGCTGATCCCACGTCTCGACGACGCGCTCCATGCCCATCACCGCGACATGGGTGCGTGGGAGCGAGGTGACCATCCTGCCGTTGCCCTCGTTGGTCACGATGAAGATCGAGCCGGTCTCGGCGACGGCCAGGTTCACGCCCGATATGCCGAGGTCGGCGCGCAGGAACCGCTCGCGCAGCTCGCGGCGCGCGAACGCGCACAGGTCCTCCGGGAGCTCGGAGACCGCGTGGCCGGCCACCCTGCCGAACAACTCGGCGATCTCCTCGCGTGACCGGTGGACGGCGGGTGCGAGGATGTGCGAAGGGGTCTCCCCTGCGAGCTGGACGATCCACTCCCCGAGGTCCGTCTCCACGACCTCGATCCCGGCCGCCTCGAGGTGGTCGTTGAGCGCGATCTCCTCCGTCGCCATCGACTTGGACTTCACGGCGAGCCGGGCCCCCCGGCGCCGGGCGACCTCGACCACGAGGGACGACGCCTCCTGCGCCGTGGTCGCCCAGTGGACGTGTCCGCCGTTGGCCTCGACGTTTTCGGACAGGCGCTCGAGGATGCGCGGGAGGTCGGCCAGCACCCGGGTCCGGACCGCCCGGCCCGCATCGCGCAGCTCGTCCCAGTTGCTCAACGTCTGCTGTCCGACGCCGCGCAGCAGCGAGAACCGGTCGGTCGCCCTGCGCAGGGTGCGACGCAGGCGCTCGTCGGAGAGCGCGCCGCGGGCTCGGCGGCGGAGGGTGGTGGTGGCGAGCACCTCCTGCACGTCCCCATCGTCGCGGATGGGGGAGGTCCGCCGCACGACCCGTACCCTGTGCACATGCGGATCGACCTCCAGGCGCACACGACGGCTTCGGACGGCACCCTGTCCCCCGCTGAGATGGTGGCCTTCGCTCGCGACTGCGGGGTGGACGTCCTCGCCATCACCGACCACGACACGACCGAGGGCGTGGCCGAGGCGTCCGAGGCCGGAGTGGGAGCCGGGGTCGAGGTGGTCGCCGGGATCGAGCTGTCCTGCCGGCGGGGCGGCCGTCCGGTCCACATGCTCGGCCTGTTCGTGGACCCGGGCTCGTCGGGCATCTCGGCCTACACCGAGCGGCTGCGCGCCGAGCGGGCCCACCGCGCGAACCGGATGGTCGAGCAGCTGAACCGACTGGGGTACGCGATCACGATGGAAGAGGTCCTGGCGGAGGCGGGCCGCGGCATGGTGGGACGCCCGCACGTCGCCCGCGCTCTCGTGGCGCGCGGCCACATCCCATCCGTCTCCTCCGCGTTCTCGCAGGGGCTCCTCGGGGACGGTGGACTGGCCGACGTCCCCCGGCGGGTGCTCGACCCGGTCGAGGCCGTGTCCGAGATAGCCGGTTGGGGGGGCGTCGCCGTCGTGGCCCACCCCGGCGCGCGGCACCCGGAGCCGGTCCCGGCTCCACTGATCGTCGAGCTGGCCGAGGCGGGGCTGACGGGCGTCGAGGTCGAGCACCCCGACCACGACCGGACCGCCCGCAAGGCCCTGCGGAAGCTGGCCGCCGAGCTCGACCTGGTGTGCACGGGGGGTTCGGACTGCCACGGTCCCCACTCGGCCAGGCCGGGCTCCTACACGACCGACCCCGGCCAGTACGAGCGCCTGCGGGAGCGCGCGTTAGGGTAGCCGCGTGCCGAACCCCTTCTACGAGATCGCTCTCATCGTGGTGGTCGCCGCCCTGGGCGGCGCGATCGCCATCCGGCTCCGACAGCCCCTGATCATCGCCTTCGTGGCCATCGGGATCCTGATCGGCCCGTCGGGGTTCGACCGGGTGTCCGCCCGCGAGGAGATGGGCCTGCTCGCGGAGCTGGGGATCACCCTCCTGCTGTTCGTGGTCGGACTGAAGCTCGACATCCAGCTGATCCGCCACCTCGGCCCGGTGGCGGTGGCGACGGGTCTGGCCCAGATGGCCGTTACGTTCGCCGGGGGCGTCGGGCTCTCCCTGCTGATGGGGGCGGGGGTGACGGCCGCCCTCTACATCGGTGCCGCTCTGATGTTCTCCTCCACGGTGATCATCGTGAAGGTGCTCTCGGACAGGCGGGAGATCGATTCCCTGCACGGCCGCATCGCCCTGGGCGTCCTCATCGTGCAGGACATCGCCGTCGTCGCCATCATGGCCGCGCTGGGCGCCTCGAAGAGCGACCTGGCCGACCAGATCGCCCTCCCGGGCTGGGCCGGGCCCGCGGTCATCCTCGGGTGCGCGATCCTGCTCGGCGTGCTGATGAGGTACGTCCTGCCCCGCGTGATGCACGCGCTGGCCCGCTCCTCGGAGCTGATGCTCCTCTTCGCGTTCGCCTGGGGCATGTTCCTGGCCACCGTGGGAGACGCCGTGGGGCTGTCCCGTGAACTCGGCGCCTTCCTGGGCGGGTTCTCCCTGGCCTCGTCGGGCTACCGGGAGGCGCTGAGCGTACGCCTCACGAGCCTGCGCGACTTCCTCCTGCTCTTCTTCTTCGTCGATCTGGGGGCCCGTCTCTCGTTCCAGTCACCCGGACGCGCGCTCGCGATGGCGGCGGTGCTGTCGCTCTTCGTGCTCGTCGGGAAGCCGGTGCTCGTGATGGCCGTGATGGGGGCGATGGGTTACCGCAGGCGGACCAGCTTCTTCGCCGGCAGCGCGCTCGCGCAGATCAGCGAGTTCTCGCTGATCCTGGTGACCCTCGGCATCGGGATCGGACACGTGGACGAACAGGTCATGGGGGTGGTGACCCTGGTCGCCCTCTTCACGATCACCCTGTCGGCCTACATGATCACGAACTCGCAGAGGCTCTTCGAGATCCTCGAGGAACCGCTGGGGGCGTTCGAGAGATCGACCGCGCCGAGCGTCGGGGCGGACGCCGCGGACGGCTCGGACGTCGACCCGGACGTCGTCGTCTTCGGGCTGGGGCGGCTCGGCGGCCGTCTGGTGAAGCGGTTGAAGGACGACGGCTTCGAGGTCTACGGCGTGGACTTCGACCCCGAGGCGGTCGCGCAGGCGAAGCGGGACGGGGTCCACGCCGTCTACGGGGACGCCGCCGACGCCGCTCTGTTCCACCTCCTGCCCCTCGAGCATGCCCGTTGGGTGGTGAGCAGCGTCCCTGACCGGGACCTGAACGCTGCGATGATCCGGGTGCTGCACGCCGAGGGGTTCGAGGGGCGCATCGCGGTCACCGCCCACACCGCCCACGACGCGGAGAGGCTCCTCGAGCTCGGCGCCCACGAGGTCCTCAGGCCGTACGCCGACGCCGCCCTGTTCGCCGCCGCGATCCTGGCCTCCGACCTCGTTTCCCCGAAGGACGCTACCGCGCAGCCGGGAGGGTCATGAAGGTGGCCGTGGCCCGGGCGAGGACCCGGTCCCGATCGTCGCGCGCCTCCGCCTCGGCCACGCCCATGCTCCGACCCTTGTGGACCGCCCGCCCGGTCGCGGTGATCCGTCCGGACCTCGCCGCCTTCAGGTAGTTGATCGACAGCTGGACCGTCCGGTGCGTCCGGTCGGCCGGCAGGAGGCTGCGGAGCGCGAGCCCGCAGGCGGTGTCGAGGAGCCCGGCCAGCACGCCCCCGTGGACGATCCCCTGCGGGTTGTGGTGGTGCTCCTCTATCTCGGCGGCGATGGTGACGACGCCGGGCTGGTACGTGACCAGTTCCGTGCCCGCCCACCGGTGGTAGGGGGAGCCGGCGATCCGCTGCCGGACCTCCGCCTCGTCCAGCGGATCGGTCACGGCTGCCTGTCGAACCCGCGCGCGGCGAGCAGGACCATCACGGCTCCGAAGACGCCCAGGACCGCGACCTCGGCCAGGATCGGGACCGGCTCCCCGCCGATGCGGATCTGGGCCGGTATCCCGAGGAGCGTGCGGCGGATGGCGTCCACCGCGTATGCCGCCGGGTCGAGGTAGGCGAGGGTGCGCAGCCAGGCGGGCACCGTGTCCAGGGGGAAGAGGGCGCCGGACAGGAAGAACAGCGGCAGGGTGATGAAGTTCATGACGACCATGAACCCCTGCATCGTCGAGATCTTCGACGCGATGGCGATGCCCAGCCCGTTGATGGCGAGCGCGAACACGATCAGGATCGGAGCGACGGCGAGGACACGCCAGGGCACGAGCGAGACGCCTATCAGGGGCGCCATCACGAGTATGGCCAGCCCCTGCATCGACGAGGTGGTGGCGCCGCCCGCGACCTTGCCCGCGACGATCGATGACCGTCCGACCGGCGCGACGAGGATCTCCTTGAGGAATCCGAACTCCCGGTCCCAGGTGATCGACACGGACGCGAACATCGACGTGAAGAGGCAGGTCATCACGATCACGCCGGGGAGCAGGAAGGTCTGGTAGTCGGTGCCGATGGCCGCCGTGCGCACGGAGGCGCCCAACCCCGTCCCGAAGACGAGCAGGTAGAGGAGCGGCTGGACGAACGACGTGACGACCCGCGCACGCTCCCGGAAGAAACGGATCATCTCGCGGCGCCAGATCGTCCGGGCTCCCCGGACGTCGCGGACGAGGCGGTTCGGCAGCTCCACCGGCTTCCGCGCGGCCACCGCCATCAGACCCTCCCTCCGGACCTCATCCGGGCCGCCATGTGCGCGCGCAGCATGTCCCCCGCCGACCCCTCCTCCTCGCGGATGTGGCGGCCGGTGAGCTCGATGAAGACATCGTCGAGCGTGGGCCGCGACATGGTTACCGACCTCACCGCGACGGGGAGCGCGCCGAGGATCCTCGGGATGGCCGCGTCGCCGTCCGGCACGGCCACGTGGAGACCGTCGGAGATCGAGGTCGGTTCGAGAGCCAGTTCCTCACGGAGGAACGTCGCCGCGGCGGCGTCGTCGTCCGTCCGCAGGGTCAGGGCGTCGCCGCCCACGCTGCGCTTCAGCCCGGCGGGGGTGTCGAGGGCGATGATGCGGCCGTGGTCCATGATCGCGATGCGCCCGCAGTGCTCGGCCTCGTCGAGGTAATGGGTGGTCAGGAACAACGTGATGCCCTCCTCCCGGGCGAGGTCGAGGATGTAGCTCCACATCTGCTTGCGCGACTGGGGGTCCAGGCCGATGGTCGGCTCGTCGAGGAAGAGCACGATCGGCCGATGGAGCAGCCCGCGCGCGAGCTCGAGCCGGCGTCGCATCCCCCCGGAGAACGTCATCACCGGCTTGTCCGCGCGCTCGGTCAGGTCGACCATCTCGAGCAGCGCCCCCATCCGCGCCTCCGCCTCGCCTCGCGGCACCCCGTAGACGTCGGCGTGGAAGCGCAGGTTCTCCCGCGCGGTCAGGTTGATGTCGAGGGACGGGTCCTGGAAGACGATGCCGATGGACGCCCGGACGGCATCGCGATGGGCCACCACGTCGAACCCGTTCACCTCGGCGCTGCCCGAGGTCGGGGACAGCAGGGTACAGAGGATGGAGATGGTGGTCGTCTTGCCCGCGCCGTTGGGTCCGAGGAAACCGAAGGCCTCACCCGGCTCGACCTCGAAGCTGACGCCGTCGACCGCCACCAACTGGCCGTAGCGGCGGACGAGTTCGGACGCGCGGATCACCGGGGGCATCGGACAGCCAGCCTACGCGCTCAGAACGGGAGGTCGGGGATGGCCCGGTCGGTGGCGCAGTCGATGAGGAACGGTCCCTCGTGGGCGGCCGACGCCTCGAGCGCGTGGCGGAGCTCGTCGGGGGTCGTCGCGGACGCGGCTCCCGCTCCCAGCCCGCGCGCGAGCGAGAGCATGTCGACGGGCGGGTCGTCGATGTCCATCCCGATGTAGGTGTCGGTCTCGTAGGCCCGCCCCTTCGCGGCCCGGGTCCCCGACTTGATGATCGCGTACCCGCGGTTGTTGAAGACGACGTAGGTGATGCGCGCCCTCGTCCGGGCGGCCGTGTAGAGGGCCTGCGGCACGTACATCAGGCTGCCGTCGCCGAGCGTGCAGAGCACGCGGCGTCGAGGGTCGGCCAGCGCCACCCCCACCGCGGCGGACGCCCCCCACCCGAGCGCGCCGCCCTTGTGTCCGAAGTAGGAGTCGGAGTCGGGCAGGCGCGCGGCGGACCGTACGTGCAAGGAAGCGGTGACCGACTCGTCGACGACCCGGACATCGCCGAGCACCTCGTGTGCCATCGCCACCACGCCGGGGGCCGAGAGAGGCACCCGCTCCGCCTCGGCGCGCGCCCACGTCTCGGTCGCCGCCCGGGCGTCGGACGCCGCGGCGGCCGCGGTCCGCTCCTTCGCCGCCGCGGTCGTGGTGACCAGGCCCGAGAGGGCCTGGAGGAAGCGGTCCGCGGTGGCGGTCACCGCCACCTCGGTCGGGTAGTTCTTCGCCAGCTCCCACGGGTCCGGGTGCACGTGGACGAGGGTGGCGTCGGGCGGCACCGGATCGACGGGCTGGAAGTAGTAGAGCAGGAAGGCCTTGGCTCCCACGACGACCACGACGTCGTGTCCGTTGAGGAAGGCGCGGGCTATCGAGGGGAAGGGGGGGAGCGGTCCGGCGTGGAGTGGGTGGGTGTTGGGCACGTTCTGGAACAGCGCCAACGGCGCCCCGAACACCTTCGCGCCCACCCGCGTCGCGACGTCCATCAATAGTTCCTCGCAGCGGGTCCGGCCGACGTCGTCACCGGCCACGAAGGCAGGGTTGACCGCGGAGGCGAGCAGCGAGGCGACCCGTTCCACGGCCTCCGGGTCGGGAGCCGGGGAAGAGGGGAGGTCCGCCGGACGGAGGTCGAGCTCGTCGGAGACCTCGCGGGCCAGGACGTCCATCGGCCAGGACAGGACGACCGGACCGCAGGGCGGCGTCCGAGCCACCTTGAACGCCCTCCTCAGCGAGGGGATCACGTCGTCGACCGAGTTCGTCTCGTAGGCCCACTTCGCGAGCGGCCTGGCCATCTCGACCACCTCGCCCCGCAGCAGCGGCTCGGTGAGGGCGAAGCGGGTGTCCTCGTTGCCGACCGTGACGACGAGGGGGGACCGGTGCTTGGCCGCCATGTACAGGCCCGACATCCCCTGCGCCAGCCCGGGTCCGGTGTGGAGGTTGACGACCTGGGGACGCCGCGTCGCCTGGGCGAGCCCGTCCGCGGCCGAGACGGCCACGTTCTCCTGCAGGCATAGGACGAAGCGCAGCGGTGAGTCCACGAGCGCGTCCATGAACGGCACCTCGGTGGTGCCCGGGTTGCCGAAGACGTGGGAGACCCCCTCGGCCTCGAGGTACCTGCAGACGGCGTCCGCCGCGCGCACGGCCTAGGACGGGAGCGAGAACCCGACCCGCTTGGACTCCCCGCCGGGATCGAGCTCGACGTACGTCAGCTTCGAGAGGGGGACGCCGACCTGTCTGCCCTTCGTGTCCGTGAGCCACAGCATCCGCTGCTCACTGGAGTAGGCCTCCTCGACCTGACGACGGACGTCGTCCGCCGACCCGTCCGTCTCCAGCCGCAGCTCCCGCGCGGTGAACTCGACGCCGATCGCGATCTCCATGGGGTGCCTCCTGGTGGGTACGGTGGGCGCGGGAATGGTAGCACCCGCCCCGCGGGGTCGCGCCGGGAGCCGAGCAGGAGATGGGCATCCACGCGTCGAACGCATCCCCATGATCAGGCGCACGCTCATGCTGACCGCGCTCGTCGTCTCGGTAGGCGCACCGGCGCACGCCGGTCTCGTGACGGGGTGTGACATGCCTCCCGACCCGGGGGCTCGAGGCACCACCGTCGGGCCCGTCGGGAACCTCCAGCACCACCTCTCCGTCGACGGCGACGTCGCCTCGGGGAAGGTCTACGTGCGAGGGGGCACGCACGGCGGCGGGCTCCCGCGGTCGACGGCGCAGACGGTCGTCTTCGTATCGGCGTCGCCATCGGGGGCCGAGGTTGCCGCGTGGCGGTCGGGGACGGCGGCGGCAGGCGTCCCGACGGACGTCGACGCCCGCGCCTCCATCTCCGGCGGCGGACCCTCCGCCTGTGTGGCCGACCCCGACCGCGAGGTCGGCGTCGCCGTTCCGTAGGCCGACCCCAGAGCGCGGGCACGTGACGTGACCCGCGTGTTGCTTCGCGGGTCGTCCGTGGGCCCCTATGTAGAGTAGGAGGCATCAACCCCGCCGCCCTCCCGGGCCGGCCTCGGACGAAAGGAAGAACGTGCTCTCGACCTCCCTCGGCATGACCCAGGCCCCGGTCTGGATGGACGCCGACATAGCGCGACTACTGGAGCGGCTCGTGTCGTTCGCCGGCCTGATCGTGTTCGGGATCGTCCTCTACGCGGTGGGACGCCTCGTGATAAAGCGGATCGCCGTCCCGAAGCACCCCCTCACCGCGTCGCTCAGCGCGCGGGCCGCCACCACGCGGTCCCTCCTCCTGTCGGTCTGGAAATACGTCGTCCTCGTGCTCGTCCTCGCGGGCGCCCTGTCCATCGTCGGACCGCGGGCGAACGGCGCCATCGCGGTGACGGGTGTGGTCGGCTTGATCGCCGCCTTCTCCGCTCAGACCCTGCTGAAGGACGTCTTCGCGGGGCTCTCGATCCTCCTCGAGGGTCAGTTCGGGGTGGGCGACCGGGTCAGGCTGTTCGGACCCGATATCGAGGGCACGGTCGAGGGGATCGGCCTCAGGATCACGGTCGTCCGCGAGGAGGACGGCAACCGCGTCTTCGTCCCCAACGGGTCGATCACCGCTGTGCGCACCTTCACCGGCGGCGAGAGCCGGACCCGGTCGCGCGGAGAGAGAGGCGGGCGCGGCCGGACCCCCCGACAGGGGGACAGACCGCGCTCCCGGTCGGAGCGGACCCCCCGCCAGCGCGCAGAGGGTGCGGTCGCGGCCGGAGCGGCCGCCGGCGACGGGTCCGACGACGCATCCGAGAGCGACCTCGACCGGGGGGACGGGTCCGACGAGGCCGGCTCCGCGGCGCGTCGACGGTCCAGGCGCGGGGGGAGGCGCAGGCGGCCCGCGTCCGAGCGGGACGGCGCCGACGGCGGGTCGAGTGGGGACGCGCCGGCCCCGGCCGGGGAGACGGGCCGGACCGAGGCTGGCCCGGGCCCCGACGCGGCGGCCCGTCCGGACCCGGCTCCCGAGGCTCCCGCTCGTCCGGACCCCGCGCCGGCTCCCGAGCCGACACGCCCGGCACCCGCCGGGCCGGAGCCGCGCAGCGACGAGCTCCGCGAGTCTCCCTGGTCGATCGAGTAGCGTTTCGAGGGCCGGACCCCGGGGGACGATCTGGGTGTGGTCGGGGTACGGAGCCCGTATACTCGACCGCGAGCGACCCGCTCTTGGTGCGGGGTTGGGCCCCAGAGGCTCACCGACTGCAGGGGGTGGGTTTTCGCTTGTAGGAACACCGTCGACC
>DATLFR010000158.1 GCA_035540895.1 Actinomycetota bacterium
CCGAGACGATCCGCGATCCGGCGGGTTCCTGCAGGTCTCGGGGCTGCGCTTCGAGTACGACTCCGATCGGCCCGCCGGATCGCGGATCGTCTCGGTGACGCTCGATGACGGGACCCCGATCCCACCCGACCAGTCGCGCTACTCCGCCGCCACGAACGACTTCCTCAACGGTGGAGGCGACGGCTACACGATGCTGGCGGACGGAGCGGGCGTGACGCGGGAGCTCATGGCGGACGTCCTCCTGGACCACATCCGGGCGGCGGGGACCGTCCGGCCCGCGACCGAGGGGCGCATCCGCGACATCCGCTGACCTCGGTACGACCGGACGAGCTAGCGCCGCCCCGGCTCCCGTCGGGGCGGCGCCTTCGTCACGGTCCGGAACCAGTCGGCGGTGATCGGCTCCCCCTGCGCGAAAGCGGTGATGCCGGCGTCCAGCGTGGCGAAGAAGCTGCGCATCTCCTCGAGCCGACCCTCGACGAACGCCGCCTCCTGCTTCGAGCTCGTCCCGTCGGCGTCGGCCACCCGGCGGGTCTCGTCGACCGTAGCCACGACCTGTCTAACCATCCACCGGAAGCGGCGCTCGAAGATCTCCTGCATCACTCTCCAGAAGTCGGTCGCCGCCTCGTAGTGATCCTTCCGGGAGCCGGGGACGTCGACCCGGCGCACCAGGTGCCACTCCACGAGGCCGCGGATGGTCATCGAGATGTTGCTCTTCGACTGCTGGAGCTCCCCGGCTATGTCGTCTAGCGACAACGGCTCGGGGCTCAGGTACAGGAGCGCGAAGATCCGTCCCTGGAGCTGAGAGAGGATCCCCGACGGCGCCGCGCCGGCCCCCACGCCGTCGACGAAGATCGCGGTCTGGCGGTCCATCACGATGTCTCCTATAGTTTGAACATACAGAATATCTTGAACGCTCAGGAGGTACCTGATGCCTACTCTGCCCGTCGTCCACCAGGAGCGCAACGTCCCCGAAGGGATGCAGACGCTCGTCGGGTTCACGCCCGACTACTTCGACGTCTTCACCATCCACACGGACATGGCCCGGGAACGGACGCCCGAGCAGTGGGCGCGGGCCCTCGTCGAGCACGCCGCCGGACCCGCGGGACAGTTCGTATGGCGGGTCGTCCTCGGCCTCCGCCTGGACACCTCGCCCGAGAGCGTGGGCGGCTGGAGGGTCGGGGGGCGCGGCGACGACTGGATCCGGCTCGAGGCGAGCTCCTGGTGCCTCACCGCGAACGTGACGCTCCTCCTGTCCGACGACCGGCTGAGCGTCGGGACGTTCGGGAGGTACGACCGGGCGGTCGCGGAACGGGTGTGGCAGCCCCTGTCGGTCGTGCACCGGCGGGCGATGCCCGGCCTGCTCCTCCTGGCCGCGAAGCGGGTCGGCGCCGAGGCGGCAGCCGCATGAGCCGGACCGAGCCCCCGTCCACCCGCGTGATCGACCGGATCGCTCACGACTTCGAGCTGTTGGACGTATGGCCGCTCCCCGTCACCGGTCGCCATGAGGAGTTCGACGACGTCATCGAGCTCATCGCCGCCTTCGACCCGAAGGGTTCGGGGACGTTCCTGACGCGGGCGCTCTTCCTGGTCCGACACCTGCTCGGCACCCTCCTGGGGTGGGACGACCCCGCCAAGGAGCGTCTCGTCCCCGGCACGACCGAGAGGACCCTGCGCGACCGGCTGCCGGACGACCTGCGCATCGTAGGCGCGGCACCCCATCCCGGGGACGGGTTGCGGACGTACGGTTTCGCCCCCCTCTACAGGACGGGAGACGAGTGGGCGGCCGAGATCTCCAACGACACCGTGCACGGCGTGCTGCACCTGGGATGGTTGCGCGAGCCGGGCGGGCTGCATCGAGCGCACCTGAGCGTGTACGTGAAGCCGCGCGGTGCGCTCGGCCGGGCCTACCTGATGCTCATCCAGCCCTTCCGCCATCTCCTGGTCTACCCGGCCCTGCTCCGCGTGGTCGAGCGACGATGGGAGGCGTCCCGGGGCCGGCCCTCCGGGCACGGCCCGCGGGACTAGGCTCCCGCGTACGCCGCCTCGAGCTGCGCAAGGTCGAACTTCTTCATCCCCAGGAAGGCTCGCGTGACCCGGCCGAGGGTCTCATCGTCCGCTTCGGCCATCATCCGGTCCAGCGCCCGGGGGACGACCTGCCACGAGAGTCCGAACCGATCCTTCAGCCACCCGCATTGCTCGGCCGCCGGATCGGCGCTGAGCCTCTCCCAGTAGCGGTCGATCTCCTGCTGCTTGTCGCAGTGAATCATGAACGAGACGGCCTCGTTGAAGGCGAAGCCATGGTCGAAGGAGCTGTCCATGGCCGCGAACCCGTACCCCTCGAGGGCGAAGTCGGCGTACATGACGGTTCCCTCGCGCTCCGGTTCCGCGCCCGCGCCGTAGCGCTGGATCCGCCCGACCTCGGCGTCGTCGAACACGGAGGTGTAGAGACCTATGGCCTCCTCGGCCTTGCCGGCCACGTCGCCCACGAACAGCAGCGCAGGGACGATCCTCTGGGCGGCAGGAGGGAACTGCCCGATCTGCCATGAGAGGCCATAGCGGTCCTGCACCCATCCATATCGCGGACTGAACGGGTACTCGGCCAGGGGCATCAGCGCGCTGCCCCCGTCGATGAGGCCGGTCCAGAGACGGTCGACCTCCTCGGGTCCGTCGCACGGGACCATGAACGACACGGACGGGTTGAAGGTGAACAGCGGTCCGGCGCTGATGGCCATGAACGGCTGTCCGGACAGGACGAACGAGACCACGTCGGCGTCCCCCGACGGGGTGTCGCGGAGCGTCCTGATCGAGGTGATCTCCGACCCCTCGAACAGGGAGGTGTAGAGCTCCGCGGCCTCCTTGGCCTGCGTGTCGAACCACAGATGGGGGGTGAACCTGTGCATGCTCCTCCTCCTGGTTACGGGCCGATGTCCCGTGAGCCTATGACGCGCGGGCGACGCATCGGCGGCCGGGCTAGATCCGGGGGGCGGCCACCACGACCGCAGCGATGTCATCGCGCGCGACGCCGTCCTGGAACCGGACCGCCTCGTCGACCGTGGTGTGCGCGACCTCGTCCGCGCCCCTGCCTCCCTTCGCCCGCAGGAGGTCGACCAGACGTTCGTCGCCGAAGAGGTCCTCACCGCGGCGCGCCTCGGTCAGGCCGTCCGTGTAGCAGAAGAGAGCCTCCCCCGGATCGAGCTGTAGGGAGCTGTCGCTCAGGATCGGCCGCTCCACGACACCCAGGAGCATCCCCGGCTCCCCGACCGGGGAGACGCTGTCGCCGGAGATCTGCATAGGCATCGGGTGTCCGGCGCTCGCGAACGTGATGCGGGGCGCCTTGCCTCCTGCGGTCCGCACCCGCAGGTACAGGGCGGTGCAGAAACGCTCTCCCCCGTGCTGGAGCAACCCGTCGTTGACCATGTTGAGGACCGCGCTCGGCCGCTTCGATCGGATGGCAGCCGCGCGTGCCGTGTAGCGGACGAGCGCGGTGACCACCGCCGCCTGGGCGCCCTTGCCGCAGACGTCACCTATGACGACCGCCCAGTCGTCGCTCCCCGTCTGGAACACGTCGTAGAAGTCGCCGCCGACCTCGTCACCTCTCCCGGCCGGCCGGTAGGCCGCCCCGAGATCGAGCCCCGCGATATCGGGCAGGGACGGGGGCATCAGGCTCGTCTGGAGCGTCTGGGCGAGCTCCCGCACGCGTGCCTCCGATGACTCGGCGTGCTCCCGGGCCCGCAGCAGCTCCCTCTCGTACTCCCGGCGCGAGGTCGCGTTGAAGACGCTGGTGCGGATGACCTCGGGCTTCCCGTCCTCGGTCTGGACGAGGATCGAGTTCACGAGGACCGGGACGCGCGTCCCGTCGCGACGGACCATGTCGAGCGCTATCTCGCGCACCTGTCCCTGCATGGACAGCAAGGGGGCGTAGTGCGTCTCGTGGTAGATGCGTCCGCCCGCGCTCAGCAGATCGGCGAAGCGCACCCGCCCGACCAGCTCCTGCCTGGAGTAGCCCATCCACGCGAGCAGGGTCTCGTTCACCTTGATGATCGTCCCGTCGGGCAGCGTCGACAGGTACCCGCACGGGGCGTGCTCGTAGAGGTCCTCGGCGTTCTCCGCGGGTACGAGGCGGTCGACGAACCCCAGGTCCAGGTCGTCGGTGGGTGGGACCGAGCTCATCCCGCGCGCGCGGCCAGGAAGTCCTTCATGGCCCGGACGGTCTCATCGGGAGCGCTCAGGTTCGGACAGTGCCCGGTCGCCTTCAGCTGCACGAACTCGCTGCCCGGGATCTGCTCGTGGACGTACCTGCCGACGGAGACGGTAGCGATCGCGTCCGAGGAGCACTGGAGCACGAGCGCCGGCGTCCGCACGCGAGACAGGTCGGCGCGGTTGTCGCTGAGGAAGGTGACCCGGGCGAAGTGCCGGGCGATCTCGGGGTCGGTGCGGCAGAAGCTGTTCGTGAGCTCCTCCCCCAGCTCGGGCCGGTCCCCGTTCGCCATGATCACCGGAGCCATCGCGCTCGACCAGCCGAGGTAGTTGCTGTCCAGGGACTCGAGGAGCTCCTCGATGTCAGCCCTGCTGAACCCGCCCGTGTACCCCTCGTCGTCGATGTAGCAGGGGGACGGCCCCACCAGTACGAGGCTCGCGAACCTGTCCGGCTCCCGCGTGGCAGCGAGGACCCCGATGAGCGAGCTGACGGAGTGTCCTACGAAGACGACCTCGCGCAGGTCGAGCGCCTCGCATATCTCGAGCACGTCGGTGGCGTAGCCGTCCAGGGAGCCATACCGGTCACGGTCGTAGGCGCTCAGATCGGACCCCCCGGCCCCCACGTGGTCGAACAGCACGATGCGGTACGTGTCCGAGAAGGCGGGGACCACGTACCGCCACATGTTCTGGTCGCAGCCGAAGCCGTGCGCGAAGATCATGGGCTGACCGTCCGGACGTCCGGAGACGGACACGTTGTTGCGGCGGATGACGTCCATCTGCTTCCTCCCAGCGTCGACCCCCGGGGAGGGGGTCCGTCAATCGTATCGGGAGGCTCCCGGGGCGGCAGCGCCGCCGTCCGGACGTCTTGCGCACGAGCCGCCTCAGATCCACCTCTTGCGCTTGAAGTAAGCGAAGAGCCCCGACCCCGTCACGGCCATCATCGTGATGGCGAACCAGAAACCGAAGATCCGGCCCTCGTCCGGGACGAGCTCGAAGTTCATCCCGTAGACGCTCGCGATGTACGTGGGGACGGCGATGATGGCCGCCCACGCAGAGAGCCTCTTCGTCGCCTCTCCCATCTCCTGGGCGTGGACGGAGCCGATCAGGTCGAGGATGGCGCGCGCGAGGTCGTCCGTGCTGCGGATCTGATCCCCGATCCGCAGGGTGTGGTCCTGCACGTCGCGGAAGTACGACCGGCGCTCGGCCTCGATCGGACCGGTGGCTCCCTCGATCACCCGGTCGAGGATGCGGGAGACGGGCAGGACGTAGCGGCGGAACCGGGCCACCCTCTGCTTGATCGAGTACAGGGGTCGCTGCACGGGGGCCCGCGGGTCGGCGAGCACGATCTCCTCGATGTCCTCGACCTCCCGCTCCAGCTCGTCGGCGTGAGCTTGGTGGTCGTCGACCACCGCGTCGAGGAGGGCATGCAGCATGTCGGCGAAGCCACGCTCGGGCTCGGGGACCCCCGACTCGAGCCGGCGGAGAGCCTGTTCGACGCATCGGTCGGCGCCGTCGTGCAGGACCAACATCCAGCGGGGGCCTACGAAGCACGAGATCTGACGGGGGTTCAGCTGCTCCTCCGTTCGATCGAGCTGATGCAGGACCAGGAAGACGTGGGCCGCGTACTGCTCGACCTTCGGACGTTGTCTGGCCTTGGTCGCGTCCTCGATCGCGAGCGGGTGGAGGTCGAACTCGTCCGCGATCGAGGTGACGTCCTGCGGGGTCAGCGTCGCGAGGTCGGCGTGGGCGACCAGCAGCCGCCCGGGTTCGTCGATCACGTCGCTCACCACCGCGACGTCGGTGACGGGCGTCCACCCCGACCCTCGTTCGTACGACCTCGCTGTGAGCAACGCGCCCTCCCGCGCCGAGGCGATCGGCAGGCGTCAGTGTAGGAGGAGGCGCGAACGATCGCTCAGGAGTACCAGCCGACGACGTCGACGATGACGTCGGTGCTGCCGGTGTCGTTGTAGACGCGGATCCGGCCGTTCGCGTCGAGGGTCGCGACCACCATGTTGGCCACGGTCAACCCCGGCACCCAGTTGAGATCCGAGGCGAGCGGACGGGTGCCGCTCCCCGGGTAGACCGTCAGCCATCCGCCCGAGGAGGTGTTGGTGACGGTCACGTTCAGCACCGCCGCGCGCGGCTTGATCGCGGCGGTCGCCGGCGGGACCCCGCCCGCACCCGCGATGTCCACCGTCAGGACCCCACGCGGAGCGAGCGTCTGACCCGCGTACGGCTGCCCGCTGCCCGGTCGGGTGTCCACGATCCTGCGCGGGGGGAGACCGTGGTAGATCCCGGTGGTCGTGGCGTGGGTCGCCGAGGGGTCCGTGAACCAGCCGGCCACGTCGACGATCACGTGGGTCGAGCCCACCGCGTTGAAGAACGAGACCCACCCGTCGTGCGACAGGCGCACGACGACCCGGTTCGGGACGGTCTGACCCGGGGTGAAGTTGAGGTTCGAGACCCACGGTACGGGCGCGTTGGGTGCGTCCGGTGACGGGAACGCGCTGAGCCAGCCGTGCGCCGACGGCTGGGTCACGGTCACGTTCAGCACGGCCGCCGAGGCTCCCGAGGCGGGGACGCCGCCCCGCCCGGCCACCTGCAGGTCGCCCACCTGTCCGGGTCCCAGGGGGGCTCCGGCCCGGGTGTCGAGCAGGCGGGACGGGGTGAGCGGCCTGTACAGGCCCTCCCTCTTGGACGTGCCCTCGGAGTCCTTCACGACGTACCCGGCCACGTCCGCGATCACGTGCGAGCCACCGCTGTTGTGGATCGAGACCCAGCCCGCGTAGCCCACGGGGACCTCGACGAGGTTGGGGACGACGGTGTCCGGCCCGAAGTTGAGGTTGGACACGAGGGGACGGGGCATCCCACGCGGGTACACCGCGAGCCATCCGCCCGAGGTGGGAGGGACGGCGGTCACGTTCATCACGACCGCCTCGGCCTCCGCGGGCATGCCGGCGCGGCGGGTGATCTGCAGGTCGAGCGTGGCGCCCGGCGCCATCGGCGCTGTGGCCCCGCCGACCCGGCCGGTCCCGTCGCGCGTGTCGAGGATGCGCAGCGGCTGCTCGAGCGGCGTGAAGCGGCCGGTCGTGTCGAAGGCCGGGAGGCTCCCGCTGGGGGTGACCGCGCCGGAGTGGGGCGACATCGGCGAGAGGCCCGCCGAGTTGCGCGCCTGGACGCGGAAGGTGTGGGCCGTGCCGTTGGCGAGCCACTTCACGAGCGTGGTCGTGTCCGGCGAGTCGACGTGGACGGGGTCGAGCGGGGACGAACCCGCGTAGGGGGTGACGACGTAGCCGGTGATCGGCGCGCCTCCCGAGGCGGGGGCGGTCCAGCTCACGGTGGCCGAGGCGTTGCCGGCCGAGGCCGTGGGAGCAGCGGGGGCCGACGGCGCGGTGGCCGAGACGGCGGCGACCGAGATCGTGAACGGACGGGCCGCCGTGGATCCGGCGAACGTCTCGTTCGTCACGACGGCGTAGACGCTCCCCGACGCGCATCCCGAGGGGTCGAAGGCGACCGAAGCCGTCTGCTGGGGCCCGGCCGTTCCCGGCGCGGCGGTCCGGCGCAGAGAGGTCCCCAGGTCGCAGGCGACGCTGAGGCGCATCGTGCCCGCGAAGTCGTCGTTGCGGACGGCGACCGAGTAGGCGGACGACCCGCCCGGGAGCCGGATCCACGACACGGCCATGTCCCGCACGGTCCTGGACAGGCTCCCCCCGATCGACGAGATCGTCCCCATCGTGGTGGGAGCCGGTCCCGTCTGGGCGTCGGTTGCGTACCGGGTCGCGGCGGCGAAGCAGTACGGGAGCGCGAACGAGCCTCCGCAGGCCTTGTTGAACCGGACGGCAAGTGCGTAGTCGTTGAAGGCAGAGCCCAGCGAGACGCCGCGTCCCGGCTTGGCCAGCGCCGCGTCGAGGGCGGCCGCGAACGAGATGCTCGGGTCCTGGCTCAGCCGCTCCCAGGTCTCCTGGAGCACGTCCTCCCCGCCGCTGCCGAACCGTTCGCTGATCGACCGGAACAGGAGCCAGTACGTGTAGGGGTTCTGGTCGGCGGCCAGGCTCCCGCTCTCGCCGAGGTGGTTCATGGAGAAGGTGGGCCACAGGTGACCGGAGACGACCGCGTTGGCGCCCAGGGTCTCCTCCGCCATCCAGTTGGCGGTGGCCTCGATCACGAGATCGGAGGGCGCGTTGGGCGCGAAGAGTACCCCGTACCCGAACTGGATGGCGTGCTTGAACTCGTGGGAGGCGATCGTGCGCAGGACCCGGCGCCTCCAGGTATCGCCCGACCCCGGGGCGAGCGCCGAGTTGAGGACCATGCAGGTGGCCTGGGCGTCGGTCTCGGTCCAGGAGGTGTTGGGGTTGTCCCCGACCCGTCCGGCATGGGTGCCGACGTTGGTGACGTATCCGCCGATGCCCTCGCCCAGGTCGGCGATCCGGACGTGGTACCGCCCGTTGGAGGAGGACTTCAGCGGGGGCCGCGCCCACCCGAGCTGCCCGGAGGAGGTCCCGGCCTGCTTCGACCAGGCCGCCTCGAGCTCGTTGGCGTAGTCCTGGATGGTCAGACCGTAGGTCAGCTGGGCCTGGTTGTACTCGATCCTGAAGCGGGCCGACTCGTGGACGTGCGGCAGCGGACCCTCCGAACCCCCGCAGTACGGGGCCACCGGCGAGGCGAACGTGGCCGACATCTGGGTCCGCTCCGGCCCGTCCGGCGTGTCTTCGTACATCCGGTACGCCCGCAGCAGCGGGGTCGTACCCGACCAGAGCGCGTCGCTCCGGTAGCGCCGGTCGGCACGCTCGGGCTCCAGGACGGCCCGCGCCAGCTCGAGCGCTCCCTGCGCCCGGCTCATCTCGCCGCGTGCGACAGCCTCGGCGATCAGCTGCGGCGTGGGAGCCGAACGGACAGGTTGGCGCGTCGCGGCTCCCGCGGGAGCCGCCGGAACGGCGCCGACCGCAGCCACGACGGCGAGCGCGCAGGTGAAGGCGCGACGAAGAGGGCGCAGGAACGAGGGAAGGAAGGACATCTCCCCCTAGATATCGGTCATATCGGCCCCGTCTTTAGGGGCCGAGCGCACCGGGTCTAACCGATCCCCATCCGGTCCTTCACGCGGGCCAGGGTGGCGTCCGCGAGGGTCCGGGCGCGGTCGGCGCCGCGGGCGAACAGGTCCTCGAGCGTCGTCCCGTCCGCCCGGATCTCCCTGTACCGCTCCTGGATGGGGGCCAGGGTCTCGTTCACGAGCTCGGTCAGCTCCTTCTTCAGGACGCCGTACCCCTGTCCGGCGAACCGGTCCTCGATCGTCTCCCGGTCCTGTCCGGACAGCACCTCGTACATCTCGAGCAGGTTGCGGACGCCCGGAGACGCGGTGGCGAAGGACATGTCCGCCCCCGGGTCGGTGACCGCGCGGGAGATGGCGCGCTGGACGACGTCCGGGGGGTCGAGCAGAGCGATCGCGTGTCCCTTCTTCTCGCGCATGAGCGACTTGGACATCTTCACCGTCGGGTCGTCCAGCCCCATCACGCGCGCGGCCGAACCCCTGATCACCGGCTCCGGGACCACGAACGTCTCCCCGTACAGGCGGTTGAACCGCTCCGCGATGTCGCGGGCCAGCTCCACGTGCTGCTTCTGGTCCTCCCCCACCGGGACGAGATGGGTGTCGTAGAGGAGGATGTCGGCCGCCATCAGGACGGGGTAGTCGAAGAGCCCCGTGGGGACGCTCTCCAGGCGTCTGGACTTCTCCTTGTACTGCGTCATCCGCTCGAGCCAGCCGACCGGGGTCACGCAGTTGAGCAGCCAGGTGAGCTCGGCGTGGGCCGGGACGTGCGACTGCACGAAGACGGTCGATCCCTCGGGGTCGATCCCGCAGGCGAGGTACACGGCCGCTAGCTCACGGATCTTCTCGCGCAGGTACGCCGGATCGACGTTCTCGGGGATGGTGACCGCGTGGAGATCGACGATGCAGAAGACGCTCTCGTAGGTGTGCTGGTCGCGCACCCACTGGCTGAGGGCCCCCAGGTAGTTGCCGATGTGCAGGGAGCCGTCCGGCTGGATGCCGCTGAAGACGCGCTTGCGGTCCATCGCGTCAGGTTACAAGTGGAAGGCCCCGGCCGGAGCCGGGGCCTTCGCAGAAGTCGGTCTTTCAGGGGCGGAAGTTCGGTTCGGTCCGGGCGTCCGGCCGATCGAGCGTTAGCCCTCCCGGCCGTTCGCTTCCTTCTCGAGACCTCCCCTTCGTCCTTCCGAGCCGACCCCTGGACACGTTCCCGAAGGTCCGTGTCTGCTCGTCCGTCCGCTTCGGACCCTCCACCCTCGCGGGCTTCGCGTCCTCCGCTTCCGTTGTGACGAGCGCAAGCACAAGTTAGGGCGGGTCGGTTGTGGAACGCTAGAGCAACAACCTGTGACTTTCCTGTGGATTCAGACGCGCTCCCGGCGCGGGTTCGGAAGGGGCGTGAGGATCTTCTCGAGCTGCCCCCTCAGGTGCTCGTAGTCCGGTGGGAGGGAGAGCGCCTCGCCCAACGACTCGAGCGGCTCGTCGGCGTCGAACCCCGGGCCGAGCGTGGCGATCTCGAAGAGCACCCCACTGGGCTCCCGGAAGTAGATGGACCGGAAGTAGAAGCGGTCGATGACGGGGGTCACGTTCATGCCGGCGGCGGCGACGCGCTGGCGCCAGGCGTCGTGGTCGTCCATCTCCGATGCCCAGGCGACGTGGTGCACGGTCCCCGCGCCCTGGACCCCACGGGTCGTCGAGACGTCGTACGCGTAGAGCCCGCCCCGGTCGCTGCCCCGAGCCTCGAACGTCTCCTCGCCGCGTGGGGTGAACCCGAGCGTCTGCTCGAGCAGGGACCGGCTGGCCGCGATATCGGCCGTGTAGGCCCGGACACCGTCGAAACCCTGCAGCGCCATCTCGGCCGGGACATCGGGGTGACGGGCGACGAGCGGCTGGTCGGACACGTCGGACACCCGCAGCTCGAGCTCGAGGCCCTCCGGATCGGCGAAGACGAGGGTCTCCCCCGACGACCGGACCTCCACCCCCTGGCTCCTCAGACGGTCCTCCCAGAATCCGAGCGCGTCGCGGGAGCCGACCCGCCAGGTGACGCGGTACACCATCCCGGCCCCCGCCCGTCCGGGCTGGGCGTTCGGGTACTCGAAGAAGGTGATGTCCGCGCCGGCGCTCCCCTTCTCGTCCGCGTAGAAGAGGTGGTACACGGTCGGGTCGTCCTGGTTCACCGTCTTCTTGACCATGCGCAGCCCGAGCACGCCCGCGTAGAAATCGACGTTACGCGGAGCGTCCCCGGTGATGGCGGTGATGTGGTGGATGCCTTCGAGCTGCATGTCGTCCTCCGTGCTAGGGGCGTCCCGTCGACCTACCCCGCTCCCATCGGGTAGAACCTCCCATGGCCCCGACCATTCCCGTGTACCTCGAGATCGGGAGGCGTCGCTCCTTCGCGGCCGCCCTCCACTGGCCCGGTTGGTGCCGCAGCGGCCGGGACGCCGACGCGGCCATGGATGCGCTCGCGTCCACCCGGACCCGGTACGCCCGCAGCGTCGGCCGCCGGGTCCCGTCCGGGGAGCTGGAGGTCGTCGAGCGGCTGCCGGGCGACGCGACGACCGACTTCGGCGCCCCCGGAGCCATACCGTCCGACGACCGGGAGCCGCTCACCCCCGAACGGCTGGACGAGCTGGTCGCGCTCCTGCGCCGTGCTGGACGGCGCTCGATCGCGCCGCCGACCGCCACCGCGGCGCCGAGCTCCGCAAGGGACCGCGCGGCGGGGGGCGCGAGCTGGACGCGATCGTCCGGCATGTGTACGAGGCGGACCACGCCTACCTGCGGAGCATCGGGGGCCGCCACGCCGACGACGGTGAGATGGGGTCCCTGCGGGACGCGATCGTGGAGACGCTCGCCGGCCGGGTGAGGGGGGAGCCCCCCGCGCCGTCACGCCGCCGGACGCCGCACTGGCCCCCGCGCTACATGATCCGCCGGTCGGCCTGGCACGCGCTCGACCACGCGTGGGAGATCGAGGACCGGGCGACGTAGAGCGTTCCCGTCGGCTCGCGGTGCCCTGCCGCCTCGGGACACACGTGGGCCGGAGGGGGGTCGCACGAGGACCGAGTGTCCCGAACCGGCGACATCCTGCCGCCTCCGGACGCACGGGGCGGGAGGGCGGCCCGCAAGAGGACCGTGTGTCCCGAACCGGCAACGTCCCGCCCGCGTCTGGACGCGTCTGCGCGCGCATAGGCCCTCCCCGGACCCTCGG
>DATLFR010000159.1 GCA_035540895.1 Actinomycetota bacterium
GCCTCAGCTCGTCGAGCGTCGGGATCCTCGCCGCCGTCGTCGTGTACTCGATCCCCTCCTGCATCACGCCCTGCGACAGCCTGATGTTCCCCGTGCGGATGTCGTACGACAGGAACGGCCCCTGGGCGATGATGCCGACCATGTTCGGGAGACCGGGGAGAACGGCCCCGTCCAGCCCCCGGACCCGGAAGGTCGCGCTGATCCCGGCCTGAAGCTCCCGGTCGAGGAGTCCGTCGTCGGGGACCGGCTCGAGCCTGTTCTCGGCGAAGGGCGGGAGCTTCCAGTGGCCGTCCGCGGGGTCGTAGACGTCCAGCGACCCCATCCGCCAGGGACCCGTGATGCGGGACTCCACCTCGAACAGGACCCGGTCGGGCACGTCCTGCGGGGGGATCGTCTTCGGCTTCTGGGCGGACTGCGTGGGGTCGAAGAGAGGCTCCGGGAACAGGAAGTTGGTGCGGGAGAGGAAGAACAGACCGAGCGTGATGGCCGCGATGAGAGGGAGCGCCCGGGCCGCGCGGCGCAGCTCGAAGGCCAGGGACCGCTGCTCGTCCTCGGGTCCGAGCTCGACCCCGGACAGCATCCCGAGGCCGATCGCGAACAGGACGAGGCAGGCCAGACCCGAGAGGACCTTCTGGTCGTCCGGGACGCTGATGGCCGCGAACATGATGATGGGGAGGGGGACCATCATCCCCAACGCGGGTTTGCGCAGCTCGATGGCGATCCAGGCCGCCGCGAACCCGATGGCAGCCATCAGCCAGGCCTGGATCATCCCCCAGCCGAGCGTGAACGGGACGGGTGGACGGAGGACGTCTCCCTCCGTGATGGCCTCCCGGATGAAGGGGCCCGGGTTCAGGAGGTTGCCGATGTTGCCCTTCAACGCGTTGAGCAGGATCCCGATCAGGAAGACCGAGAGCGCCATCAGGACGTTCATCACGATCGGGTTGCGGAACCTGCGCACCCAGATCGCGGCCCCGATGCCCGCTATCCCCGCGAGCGTGGCGTAGATGCGGGGGCTGACGCCGAAGAAGACCCCGCCGACCATCATCGCGGCCGCCACGGTGGAGAAACCGACGACTATCCCGAGGCGCCCCGCCGGGACCGTGTAGTCGACCACCGGTCGACGGTCGACGGACTCCTCGTCGAGGTCGGGCGGGAGCGTCACCCCCTTCTCGAGGTGCTCGGCTGCCCTCTCCTCGAGCACCTGGAGTTCGGAGGTCTCTCCGCTCCTCGGTTCCGTGATGGCCATCAGCGGCTCCCCGCCCCGATGTCGTGGTACAGCGCGCTGGCGAGGTCCTGCCCGGGGTGCACACCCGCCACCTGACATCCCAACGCCGAAGCCACGCTCAAGGTTTCAGCGTGCTCCTCGTTCCAGATGAGCGCGACGACGAGGATCGACACGCCCTTGTTGAGCAGGAGCCGGAGCTGGGCCGCCTCGTGGGCCCCCAGCCGAGGTGTGATCAGGATGTTGTGGGCGTCGCGGCGGGGGTCGCTGATGAGCCGGGTGACCACCTTCGTGAGGGGCTCGCGGGCCATATCGACGCGCGCGAAGGCGTCGAGCATCGCGAGCTGCTGCGTGGATCCGCGAAGGGTCCTCGTCAGCGGACCACCGTTCGTCTCGACCCGGATCTCGTAACCGTCGCGGAGATGACGGACAGCCAGGGAGGCGGCCGCCCGGACCCCCGTCTCGAACGACTCGGAGTGGTCGCCGTCCTGGCTGTGATAGGTGCGGTCCGTGTCGAGGATGATCGTGATGTGGTCGGTGATGCCCTCTTCGGCCTCCCGAACCATGATCTTCCCCATGCGGGCAGAGGCCCTCCAGACGATCCGCCGCAGCTCGTCCCCGGGCTTGTACTCGCGCAGCCCGTAGAACTCGAGGCCGGAGGGCCAGGGACGGGAGACGGGCGGACGGATCGGCGGATCCTCGTAGCGCCTGGTCAGAGGCCGGTCGGCGACGATCTCGATCCTCGGGTGGACCAGCATCTCGAACCGCTCGGCGACGACCGTCTCGCGCTGGGTCAGTCCGAGAGGGTCGCTGGTCACGGCCACGAGCGGACCGATGTCGTAGACGCCGCGCCGGGTGCAGCGCAGGCCGTAGCGGTGGCTCACCGTCGCGCCCCGGGCCAGCTTCGGGATGGGGACCTTCACGGTGTGCCCCAGCCGCTCCGGGACCCTCTCCTCCAGGATGAACGTGGAGAGGCCCTTCATGGCGGTGAGCTGCACCTCCACGTCGAGGCGGTCACCCTCCTGGGCGCGCGGGAGCAGTCCGGCGCGCACGCCTTCGACCTTCAGGTTGCGGGGAGCGAGCAGGTAGCTGGTGCCTACCAGGAAGGCCGTGCCGTAGGAGAAGATATAGAGCGCCTTGCCGGCCACGATGAACGCGATGACCCACGGTACGACCGCGGCCAGGAGCGCGATCTGGCCCGTCCGGGTCAGATGGAGGGCGCGCTCGAGCCCCTTCGCTCGCTCTCGGAGACTGGCGGCGGCCAGGGTGTCGGAGACCCGGTCCTTCGCCGTGAGGACCTTCTGCTTCAGGCCTGCCTGCTGGGATCCGGGCCTGATGCCGCTGCGGGAAGCTGCCCTCCTCGCAGCCGGCGCCTTGCGGCGGCTCATCATCTTCAACCTACAGGCCCCCTACCAGGCTCGATGCCGGGTCGTGACCGGGTCGACGGCGGCTCATCGGCCTCCACGAAGTAGATGGATAGTACGAAAGGATCAGGGCGGTGACTGAATATACATCACGCTGCGCGGTCCGTCGTCCGAGATGTCCAGCTCCAGGGAGGGCGACGGACCGCGATCGGCGGGCCGGTATGCCAACATGGGGGCGCTCAGCGGACCGCGGCGCGTGCAAGGGTCAGGTGGAGGGGACGGATTGGCCGACCAGGCGCTACCTGTGAACCAGGAGCCCTCGACCGGCTCGACCTGGGTCCGCCGCTACCCTCCTCTCTCGACGCTGGTCGTGGCCCTCCTCATCGCGTTCATCGTCCTCCCGTCCGCCCTCAACATCCCTCAGTCGAACCCCTCGACCGTGCTCGAGTTCGCGCCCGTCCCACCCGAGGACGACACACCCCCGCCCAACTCCGGGTCACTCAGCACGCTCGGTCTCGGCACCTCGAGCAGCCTCTCCGCGGAGGTGGACGTCCCCCCTCCCTCGGTGGGCGGCGGCCCCCGCAGCGGCGGACGCGGAGACCGGCCGGTCACGAAGCGCTGTGTGGGCGAGCCGGCCCGGCAGACGGAGGACCCGAACTCCCCGCCCTGCGTCCCGTACTTCGAGGGGGACAACGGCGGCAACACCTGGCAGGGGGTCACGGGGAACGAGGTCGTCGCGCTGATCTATGCGACGGGCAGCGTCATCAACGCCGGCGGCAGCTCGGGGACGGAGCAGTCTCCCGCTCCAGGTCGCTACTGCGACCTAGACGGACCGGCCGACTCGCAGCCCGGGTGCGTCGACCCGAATCGAGGGAACAAGGATTGGATCGATGTCCGCGTGGCGCGGGCCATGTCCCGGTACTTCAACGACCGGTTCATGACGTACAACCGCCGGGTCCACTTCTGGATGTACTTCAGCACGGGGAGCGCCACGCCGAGCAGCCGCCGCTCCGACGCGCAGGCGAACTGGGAGAGGCTCAAGCCCTTCGCCGTCCTGGACAACATCTCGTTCGGTGGCTACAACGCCGTCTACGCGGAGGCGGCGGCGCGACGCGGGATGCTCGTCTTCGGGAACTTCTCGGGCCTCCCCAACCGCTTCTACCGGAACAACGCCCCTTACATCTGGACGTTCTGGCCCGATGTGGAGCACTGGGTGGAGATGTACACGAGCTACATATGCCAGACGATCGCCGGGAACCCGGTGGCGTTCGGCCGGGCCGGCCCGTCGCAGCAGATGAACGGGAGACCCCGCAAGTACGGGTTCCTGTCCACCGCCGACGCGGAGTACGGGGGCCTGCAGGAGTTCGCGAAGTCGGTCCGGGAGAGACTGAGGGCGGGGTGTCCCAACGGCGTGAGGATCGACGGGCCTTCTCGCACGTTCCCGAACAACCAGTACGCGATCGACTCCGATACCCAGGCCACCCAGGTCGCCCGGCAGAACATCGCCCTGTTCCAACAGGAGGAGGTCACGACCATCCTGTGGCTGGCTGGGTACGAGGTCGAGCATTCCAAGGCTGCCCGCGCCGCCGGGTACTACCCCGAATGGATCGTGGCCGGGGACCTCCTCAACGACCAGATCGAGGAGGGGCGGTTCCAGGACCAGGAGGTGTGGCGGAACGCGGTCATCGCCAGCAACCAGCTCCGCGAGGACAGCCGGGCCGACTCGCCCTGCCGTCAGGCCTATAGGGAGGCGGAGCCCCGCGGCTGGCAGAGCGACGAGAACCGGGCCTGCGGCATCTACCGGGAGTTCTTCACCATCTTCAGGTCGATCCAGGCGGCCGGTCCGTTCCTGTCCCCCGAGGCCGTAGACCAGGGGAACCACGCGATCCCGCGTCGGGCTTCGAACAACCCCGCGGTCGCGGCCTGCTTCTACGACCCGGGCGACTACTCGTGCGTCAAGGACTCGCAGGAGTCGTGGTGGGACCCCGACGCCCGCGACCCGGAGGGGGACGCCGACGAGCGCGGGTGCTGGAGGATGGCCCGCGGGGGGGCGAGGTACCTGGCCTGGGAGTGGCCGGGGTCGAGCGCGGCCTTCCAGAACCCCTCCGACCCCTGCATGCTGGCCAGCGACGGAACCTACTACATCCAATAGTTCGGGAACCCGCCCCGCGGGTCGCGCGTTAGACTGGACAGGGCACCCACGCGCCGCCGAACCGTGGAGGGATCTTCAGATGGCCGATGTACCTGTTACCCCCGTCGTCAGTGCGCCGTCGGGGGGGAACCTCTGGGCGAGGCGGTACCCTCCCCTCGCCACGCTCGTCGTCGCGCTGCTGATCGCTTTCCTCGTCCTACCGTCCGCGCTCAACCTCCCGCAGTCCAACCCGTCCACCGTCCTCGAGTTCGCGCCCGTCCCTCCGGAGGACGACCAGCCTCCGCCCCCGCAGAGCGGCTCCCTCTCCTCGCTCGGGCTGGGGACGACGAGCAGCCTGGGGGACCTCAGCGACCAGGCCCCGCCCCCGCCGATCCGTGGCGGGCGCGCCGGCGGACAGGGCACCCGGGCCCTGACGAAGCGGTGCGTCGGGGACCCGCCCCGCCAGACCGAGGACCCGAACTCCCCCCCGTGCGTGGGCTTCTTCGACGGTGACAACGGCGGGGCGACCTGGCAGGGCGTCACCGGCAACGAGATAACGGTCGTGATCTACCAGGTGGCGTACATCAGCGACCAGTCCGAGACGGAGGGCGGTGACACGAGCGCGGGCGAGTACGCGCCGTCGACCGGCACCTTCTGTGACATCGACCGGCCCTCCAACGCCGACGCGAACCAGACGCGCGGTTGCAACGACACGGTCAGCGGGCGGGAGATGTCCAACATCACGGCCATCCGGGCCATGAGCAAGTACTTCAACGACCGTTTCCAGACCTACGGCCGCCACGTGCACGTCTGGGTGCGGTGGAGCAGCGGGAGCGGTACCCCGTCGGGCCGTCGAGCCGACGCCCAGGCCATCTGGGAGCGGTGGCGCCCGTTCGCCACCCTCGACCACATGCACTTCGGTGGGTACAACGACGTGTATGCGGAGGCGATCGCCCGTCGCGGGGTGATGGTGTTCGGATCGTTCGGCCAGCTGCGCAATGAGTTCTACCGGCGCAACGCCCCCTACATCTGGTCGTTCTGGCCCGATGTCGAGCACGACGTGGACCTGTACACGACCTACGTCTGCTCGCGGATCAAGGACCACCGGGTGAGCAAGGCCGGGGATGCGAGCATGAACGGCCAACCCCGGAAGTACGGGATCATGCGGACGACCGACCAGCAGTACCCCGGCCTCCTCCGCTTCGCCGAGCTCGCGAAACAGAAGCTCGCCGCGTGCGGCATCAGCTGGGCAGCCGAGGTCACCTTCCCGGATGCCGGGTACACCAACGACCAGGGCGGCAGCCGAACCTACGCCGGGGAGAACGTGGCCACGCTGCAGCAAGCGCAGGTCACCACCGTACTGTGGCTCGGCGGGATGGAGGCCAAGACGTCCGCGGCCGCCGACCGGGCCGGGTACTACCCCGAGTGGGTCATCGCCGGCGACCGCGACATAGAGGACCTGATCAGCGCCCGGGCCCAGAACCAGCGGGTCTTCAACAGCGCCATAGTGGCCACCGCCGACCTGCGGGAGGACCGGTTCGCCGACACCCCCGCGCGTCAGGCGTTCCGTGAGGTCGACCCCAACGGGCGCCAGATCCACGAGTACTGGGCGACCCTGTACTACCGCGACTACTTCACCCTGTTCCGGGGGATCCAGGTCGCCGGTCCGTACCTGAGCCCCGAATCGGTCGACCAGGGCTCCCACGCGATCCCCAGGTACACGTCGAACAGCCCGTACGTGGCGGCCTGCTTCTACGACCCGGGCGACTACTCGTGCGTCAAGGACGCCCAGGAGATGTACTGGGACTCGAACGCGGCCGACCCCAACGGGGAGGCGGCCCGCGGCTGTTGGCGCATGGTGGACGCGGGGAGGCGCTACCTCGCGGGCGAGTGGCCCCGGGCCAACAGCGTGGCCGGCATGAACAACTCCCACCCCTGCAACGGGGTGAAGGGACAGGGCCGCAACCGGACGGTGTAGATCCCACGCTCCCCCGGTATGTGAAGAGGCCCCCGCCCTTCGGGCGGGGGCCTCGAACGTTGGGACCGGGGCGCGTCAGCCGCGCGACCCGCCCGTGGCGGGGGGCTTGACCTTCGAGACGACCCTCTCGAGCACGTCATCCACTGTCTCGCCGCGAAGGACCGCCTCCGGGTTCAGGATGATGCGGTGGGCGAGGATCGGGCGCAGGACGGTCCGGACGTCGTCCGGGTAGACGTCGGTGCGGCCGTCCGAGGCGGCCAGGGACCGGGAGGCTCGCAGGAGCGCGATCGTGGCACGCGGCGAAGCCCCGAGCGACAGAGCCGGGTCGTCGCGGGTCGCCTGCACGAGGTCGACGATGTAGTAGCCGACCTCCTTGGCCACGTTGATCGTCGAGCAGTACTGGATCATCTTCGTGATCTCCTGCGTGCTCACGACCGAGCCGAGGTCCTCGATCGAGAGCTGCACGGAGTTGTCGAACATGACCTCGAACTCCGAGTCCCGGTTCATGTAGCCCATCGAGAGCTTGAACAGGAACCGGTCCAGCTGGGCTTCCGGGAGCGGGAACGTACCCGCGAGCTCCACCGGGTTCTGGGTGGCGAGCACGAAGAACGGACGCGGGAGCTTGTGGCTGACCCCGTCAGCCGAGACGACCCGCTCGGCCATGGCCTCGAGGAGCGCGGACTGCGTCTTCGGGGTCGCCCGGTTGACCTCGTCGGCGAGCAGGATGTTCGAGAAGATCGGGCCCGGCTGGAACTCGAAGACCCCCTTCTTCTGGTCGAGGATCGACGAGCCGGTGATGTCGGCCGGGAGCATGTCCGGTGTGCACTGCACACGCGCCACGCTGGCCGCCATGGACTGCGCGAGCGCCCGGGCGAGCATCGACTTCCCCGTGCCCGGGACGTCCTCGAAGAGGATGTGGCCCTCGCAGACGATCGCGACGAGGGAGAGCCGGACAACGTCCGCTTTGCCCTTGATGACGGTTTCGATGTTGGCGACGATCTCGTCGAAGTTCTTCTTGAACGACTTGGCGTTCATGTTCCCCGCGTCGTACTGCGTACGCGCAGAGGGCTTCGACCTCGTCCTCGCTGCACTCATCAAGCCTCCTCGACGGTCTTCAGATGGGGCGAAGTCGGGCGGTCCTCCCCGCATCGCCCGGGAACCCGCAGCATAGCAGAGGGCCCGGCGTTCCTCGGCCGGACCTGCGGAGGAAATCGGCCGACGGGAGGCCTCGGGGGGAGCGTTCAAGTCGGTGAGGGATCGCGGGACACAGGTCCCGCGGACTGGGGCTTGAGGAGGTAGCGATGGACTACGCGATGCCTGCCGCTTGGGGGCAGGACAGCCGCGGGTTCTGGACCAAGCGGAAGCGGTCGGCGCTGAGCCTGATGACCGCGATATCGCTGGTCAGCGGGATCGCCGTCGCCTTCAAGCTGTTCGACAAGTCCGTCCCGAACAACGTGGTCCGCGACGCATCCACGTTCCAGTACGAGGTCTGGAAGCGCGACGCGAACGTCGGGGACACCACCTTCTTCAACACGGCGGGGTGCTCCAGCGCTCAGATCGAGTGCACCTCGACCTACGGTCCCAAGCCGGTCTTCGCAGCCAACGTGGACCAGTACCCGGGGGACGAGCGGGTCGTCGACGTCAAGCTGATCAACACCAACGTCCCGGAGAGGGACGCCTCCTTCTACGTCTACATCAAGGACATCTCCGTCACCGGGTGCGTCGACGGCGCCGGGAACGCGCAATCGTGCGAGAACGCCACACCGACGAACATCCCCTCCGGGACCGTCGCGCACAACCACTTCGTTGCCTTCTGGACCTTCACGGTCGACAAGCAGGACGTCTTCCACGGTGGCGGGCGTGACATCAACGCCGACGACCACGGCCTGGGCGAGCGGAGCGCGAACCAGCGGCCGGACGACCACGAGATGAGGCAGTACGTGAGGGCCTGCTCGGGCGGGCTCAAGTCGTTCGTCCCCGGCGCCGCCTGCGATCTCGGACGGGTGAGGGCCAAGGGCGCGAGGGACGCGGCCGGCGCCCGGACGGACCAGCGCTACTACCTGTTCAAGCTGCAGGAGCTCGACGACCTGAGCGACCAGTCGAGGTTCAAGGGCTGGACGGTCACCTTCAGCCTGGTCTTCCAGGCCAGGGTGCCGGCGGTCGCCGAGGTGGCGTCGGCCGGGCGCCGTTCCTGACATTACGGTCAGAACGTCCCGACGCGCTGAAGGATAGGGCGCGGGGGCCTAGAATGAGACCCCCCGGCAACACCTACGTTCGAGGGCTGGGAACACTTGAGGGGAAGAAGGATCAAACTCCTGGGCGCGCTCGCCCTGGCCTGTTCGACGCTCGCGTCGTGCGGCGCCGACCAGCGAGCCGTCGCGCCGGCTCCCGTGGCACGGGCAGCCGCGCCGGCTGTCTCCCTACCCGACTTCCCGGCCGATCACACCCTGGCTGCGCCTCCGGCCGTCGGAGAGGAGCCACCGCCGGCCCCCGTGTCCGTGCGCCGGGCCCTGCTCGTCGGGATAGACCGGGCGCCGGGGAGCACCACCCTGACGGGCGCCGTGTCCGACGCCGAAACCACGCGCGATGCCCTCGTCCGCCACGGATGGTCGGCCGAGTCGATCACCGTCCTGCGCGACGGAGAGGCCACGCGCGCGGCCATCCTCGCGGCCATCGCGCAGCTGGCGGGCGTCCCCAGCGACGGCCGCGTCGTGTTCATGTTCGCCGGGCACACGCGCCGCTCCGGCACGCAGAACCAGCTCCTCACGGCAGACGGTGCCCGGCTGTCCGCGCCGGCGCTGGCCTCCGCGCTCGGGGCGGTGAAGGCGCCGATGTGGGCGTCCTTCCCCACCTGCTACGCGGCGGGCTTCGCCGTCCCCGGGATAGTGGGTCCGGGTCGCGTCGTCACCTTCGCCTCCGCAGCAGCCGAGCGCGCCTACGAGGCGACCTGGCTCCAGCGTTCCTTCCTCGTGGAGTACATGGTCCATCGCGAGATGCTCGGTGCCTGGCCTGCTCCGTCCGTCGAGCAGGCATTCGAACGGGCGCATGCCGGGCTGGGCCGCGACTACCCCC